>JAPPHP010000444.1:0-5328 GCA_028821035.1 Gammaproteobacteria bacterium
CGCACCTCGCGCAGGCCGACGGCCCCGGCCATGTCCTGCAGCTCGCAGTCGCCGTTCGCGGAGCAGGTCAGGCAGTCGAGAGGGTGGTCGGAGATGTAGAGCTCCATGACGCCGCGGCGCATCTTCGCGATGTTCTCGCTCTGGGTGCGCACGGCCATGTCCGCGGCTACCGGCTCCGTGCACGAGGCGTGCAGGCCGCGCCTGCCCTCCACTTCCACCAGGCAGAGCCGGCACGATCCGAAGGACTCGAGGCTGTCGGTCGCGCAGAGCTTGGGTACTGGGATCCCGGCCTCGATGGCGGCGCGCATGATGGAGGTGCCTGCGGGAACGGTCACGGCCGTGCCGTCGACCGTCAGGGTGACGGTCTCCGCAGCCGGGGACGGAGGCGTCCCGTAGTCGTTGTCCGCGAGTCTCATGTCGCTCTCTGTGAGCCCTTGCTGCTGTGAGCCCTTGCTGCGAATCCGTTTCCCGGGCCCGGGCGCTGTCAGTCGCCGCCTTGCGGCAGGCCGAGCGCGCTACGCACGGGGATGGGCGTCATGCCGCCCATCTGGCACAGGCTCGCCTGCTCCATGACGTCGCACAGATCGGCAATAATAGCCAATTCCACCGCAGGGCGTTCGCTCGCGATCAGCGCCTCGACGGTCTCTTTCCCCCGTACCGCTCCGATGCGGCAGGGTGTGCATTTGCCGCAGGATTCGTGGGCGCAGAAGGCGAACGCGTAGTGGGCCTGGCGGACGAGGTCGACGGTGTCGTCGAAGACGACGATCCCCCCGTGACCGACCCCCGCGCCGATGGCGGCGAGGGCCTCGTAGGTCATCGGCGTGTCGAGCTGCGCACCGCTCAGGTACGCCCCGAGGGGGCCGCCTACCTGGACGGCGCCGACGTCCCGGCCAGTGCGCGTGCCGCCGCCCCAGTCTTCGATCAACTGGCGCAGCGGGACGCCGAACGGCAGTTCGATCAGGCCGCCGCGCTCCACGTTGCCCGCGAGCTGGAACGTCATCGTGCCCGTCGAACGTCCGACGCCAAGCTCGGCATACGCGGCGCCGCCGTGTTCCAGGATGGCCGGAACGGCGCACAGCGTGATGACGTTGTGCACGAGGGTCGGCCGGCCGAAGAGCCCCGCGATGGCCGGCACCGGAGGCTTCGCGCGGATCTCCCCCCGCTTGCCTTCGAGGCTCTCGAGCAGCGAGGTCTCCTCGCCGCAGATGTAGGCGCCGGCGCCGACGAAGAGTTCGATGTCGAAGGTCTCGAGGAGCCCCATGCCGCGGGCGGCGTCGATGGCCTCGGAGAAGATCTCGGCCGCGAGGGGATACTCGGACCGCAGGTACACCACGCCGGTGTCGGCGCCGATCGCGTGGCCGGCGATCAGCATGCCCTCGATGAGGCGGAACGGGTCCCCCTCCATGATGAGCCGGTCCGCGAACGTGCCGGAATCCCCTTCATCGGCGTTCACGACCACGTACTTCCGGTCGGCCGGGGTGTCGTGAACGGTGCGCCACTTGATGTGGGCGGGAAAGCCGGCGCCGCCGCGGCCCCGCAGGCCGCTGGCCTCGATCTCGGCCAGGATGGCCTGGGGTTCGCGCTCCAGGTGTGCCCGAATGGGAGCGGCATCGTAGTCGAAGGGATCGGCCCTGCCACAGCGGTCGAAGACCAGGCGGTGCTGGCGGGAAAGGGCCGGGATCTCGTCCGTGGGTCCGATGCGCGCGGCGTCCAGGTGGGCGACGTCCTGCACCGGGCCGTACGCGATCCCGTCGATCTCGACCAGGGGTTCGGCCCAGCAGAGGCCCAGCGAGCCGGTGCGGATCACTTCGTGACCCTGCGCCGTCAGTTCTGCCGCGATCCGGTCGGCGCCCAGGGCGTTGGCGAGGGTCTCCCTGGGAACTTTCGCGATACTCATGGCGCGAGCGCCTCGGGAGTGGCGCGCACGATGATGCGGTCGTCGACGGTCGCGGCGGGACCGCTCGTGCACAGTCCCAGGCAGTAGACGGCTTCGAGGCTGACGCTGCCGTCGGCCGCCGTCTCGCCGAGGCCCGCCCCAAAACGCGCCACGGCCGCCGCCGTCAGCTCACGGGCGCCGACGGACTGGCAGGCTTCCGCCTGGCAGATGCGGATGTGGGTCCGGCCGCGCGGCTCCGTGTTGAGGTCGCTGTAGAAGCCCACGATGCCGCGGACTTCGGCGACGGTGAGGTTGAACGCCTCGGCGACGCCCTCCATGTGCGCGCGCTCGATGTAACCGAACTCGGCGGCGATCTCGCGCAACGCGGTGATCGGCCCGCCGATGCGGTCGAGGTGGCGTCCGGCGATCTCGTGCGCCAGGGCTGCCTGGTCCATCGCAAGGCACCCGAGTCAACGGGACGGGCGACTATAGCACCGGGCCGGCTCGTGGTCGCCCGTGCCGGCGACTCAGTCGAGCCTGTGCGTGACCCCGAGTTCCGCGCAGGTCGTCGTGAACCAATCGATCACTTCCGGGTGGTACGGAATCCCGTTCGCGGACCGGTCCGCCTCGTCCTCCGCCTCCGGCATGCCGGGATAGACGACCCTTTCCTCTCCCGGCGCGGTACGGCATTCGCGTAACCGCTTGAGGTACGCATCCATGTCGGCCTTGAACGTGTCGAGGTCGGTGAACGCAGCCACGTCGCAGGCCAGGAAACTGTGGGCGAAGGCGGTCCGACGGTCGGGGCCCGCCCCCGAGCCGGCGAGGACCGTGGTCAGCGCCTCGACCATCATCATCAGTCCGAAGCCCTTGTGCGAGCCGATTTCGCGCGTGCCGCCCAGGGGCAGCAGCAGGAAGTTCGGCGGCACCGGCGCCTCCTCCATCACGGGCGCGCCGTTTTCTTCCGCGACCCAGCCGGGCATCACGTTGCCGCCCACGCGTCGCAGCAGGCCGATCTTGTTGCCGGCCACCGAACTCATGGAAGCGTCGAAGAGGAACGGCACCTCCGCCCCGGCGGGGGCGGCAATGCCGATCGGGTTCAGGCCGAGCAGCGGCTCCGCGCCAAAGGTGGGCGCGACCTGGACGCCTCCGGAGGTCATGGACATGCCGATCATGTCGTGGTCCAGGGCGCGGTGCGCGTGGTATGCCGCGGCGCCGTAGTGCCCGCTGTTGGTCGTGACCGCGAACGCGATCCCGTACTGTTTCGCGCGCTCGATGACGAGATCCATGACCGCCGGCCCCACGACGAGCCCGAGACCGTTGTCGGAGTCCACGTTGAGAGCCGGCCCGGTGTCGCGCACGATCTTCCAGTCGGGCGCCGGGTTGATGCGATCCGTGCGCAACCAGTGGACGTAGGCCCGCATCATGTTGCTGACCCCGTGGCTCTCGATGCCGCGCACGTCGGCATAGATCAGCACGTCGGCGGCCTGGGCGGCATCGGTCTCGGGCATGCCGAGGGCGCGGAACATGTTCTCCACGGTCGCGCGCATGTCGTCGGGGGCGATGCGCACGGCGATGTCGTCCGGGACCTTGAATCGATCGAGCACGGGTTCTTCTCCTTCTCTCCGCGTGGGTGGCATTCGGCACGCCGGGGCAGCCGGGCGAGTGCCCTCGGATGCGCCGAAGCTGCTACCATGCCATCAGAGAGTGCAGGAAGGAACGATGCAAGCATCCGTCAATGCAGAGGTCCGCTACCTGAACGCCGAGTGGAAGGGACGGACCGACTCCCCGCGTATCGGCGACCGGACTTCCCGCCGGGCCAACACCTCGAAGCGCGCGGTGGCCATCGACGACGCCCGGGGCCTGGATCTCGGTCTCGACACGTCGGGCTTCGTCCTGACCCGGCACGAGTCCGCGGTGCGGGACTTCCGCGACGCCGCCCAGGTACGCGACACCTATTACCGGGAAGTGGGCGATGTCGTGCGGGACATGACCGGCGCCGACGCGGTGTTCGTCTACTCGCACACCGTCCGCACGGAGGACACGAGCGACTTCAACGTCGCCTACGCGCGCTTCGTGCACTGCGACTACTCGCTCGGAGGCGCGGCGGAACGGCGGCAGAGCGCGCTCACGAAGCACCGCGCCGACCTCGATCCGGCGCGGCACTGGGAGTTCGCGTGGTTTAACACCTGGCAGCCGATCGAGCGCGAGGTGCGCAAGAACCCGCTCGCGGTCATCGACGCCCGCACCCTTGAACTCGGGGATGTGCTCGACTACTACTACACGGGCTACCAGGGCAAACCGGGCCCGCAGACGGGGGCGATGGAGGGCGGAGCGCCGTCTTCGATGCCCGTCTTCAACCCGGACCAGCGCTTCTACTACTTCTCGCGCATGCAGACCGACGAGATGATGGTGATCAAGCAGCTCGACACGAGGCCGGATCGCGCCCGGGGCTGCCCGCACACCTCGTTCGACATCGAGGCGCCGTCGAACGCTCCGGGACGCCGCAGCATCGAAGTGCGGATGGCGTGCGCGTTCGGAAGCTGACTTAGGCGCCGATCCCCACCTGCTTGAAGCCGGCGCCGGCCGGCGGCGGGCGCCCAATCGGGCTCCTGACGGGTCGCGGGGCGCGCCGTATCGAGCGTAGTATCTGCCGCGTCCGGCAGGCGTCAGGCTCGAGGGGGGACGATGGCGGCGCGTGAAGCCGAATCGGGGATTCTCTACGAGCCCGACCAGCGGGCGCCCCCCCTGCTCGCGACGGGGCTCGGGCTGCAGTTCGCGATCCTCACCCTTTCCAGCATGATCGTGATACCGATGACGGTGTTCCGGTCGGCGGGGTCTCCGGAGGCGTTGGTCACCTGGGCGGCCTTCGCGTCGCTGATCGTCGGCGGGGGGATTACCGCGCTGCAGGCGTTCCGTCTCGGACGCGTCGGCGCCGGCTACATGCTGATCACCGGTGGCTCGGGCGCCGCCATCGCCATCTGCGCGGACGCCCTGGAGGCCGGCGGTCCGGGACTGCTGGCCATGCTGGTGTGCGCCGCCGGAGTGTTCCAGCTTGCGTTCTCGGCCCGGCTGTCGCTGTTTCGCCGCATCCTCACGCCGACCGTGTCGGGGACGGTGCTGCTGCTCCTGCCGGTCACCGTGGTACCGGTCACCCTCGGTTTGCTGGACGATGTGCCGCCCGGGTCGGCGCCGCACGCAGCCCCGGTTTCCGCGCTGGCAACCGTTTTGGTCCTTGCGGCGATCATGCTCAAGGGTGGCCGGCAGCTCCGCCCCTGGGCTCCCGTCGTGGGCATCGTCGCGGGGTCGGCCGTGGCCGCGTCGCTCGGCGCGTACGACGTCGAGCGCGTCCTGCGCGCCCGCGGGGGGGGGGCGCCGGGGGGTGGTGGGGGGGGGCGGGTGGGGGGTTTGGGGGGGGGCGTGGGGGGGGGGTTGGGGGGGGTGGTGGGGGGGTT
>JAPPHP010000444.1:5338-12070 GCA_028821035.1 Gammaproteobacteria bacterium
GCCGGGCCTGGATCTCGACTTCGGCACGAGCTTCTGGGGGCTGTTGCCGGGCTTCCTGCTGGTGATCGTGGTCCTGACCATCCGCACGATCAGCGCCTCGGTCGGAATACAGGGGGTATCCTGGCGCCGTCGTCGGGCCGTCGACTTCCGCGCGGTACAGGGTGCGGTGACGGCGGACGGGGTCTGCAACGTCCTTGCCGGGCTCGCCGGCACCATCCCGAACGGCGCGCGGACGACCACGGTGACGCTTACGCAGCTCACGGGTGTCGGGTCGCGTTCGGTGGGCATGGTCCTGGGCCTCGGGCTCGTCGCGATGGCGTTCTTTCCGAAGCTGCTGGCCCTGGTGCTCGCCGTGCCGGGTCCGGTACTCGCGGGTTATGTGGTCGTGATGATCGCGGCACTGTTCACCCTCGGCATCACTACCGTTGCCCAGGACGGCCTGGATCACCGCAAGGCCCTCATCGTGGGCTTCTCCTTCTGGTTCGGTTTCGGCTGCCAGTTCGACCTCATCTTCCCGGAGTATCTCTCCGGGTTCGCCGGCGGACTCCTGGACAGCGGACTGACCGCCGGGGGACTGGTCGCGATCGGTATCACGGTGATCCTCGAGCTCACCGCGCCGCGCCGCAAGCGCCTGGTGGTTGACCTCGACGTCGAGGCATTGCCGCGGCTGCGGGAGTTCGTGGCCGCGTTCGCGGGTCGGCACGCGTGGGACGCCGCCCTGATCGAGCGCGTCGAGGCCGCCTGCGAAGAGAGCCTGCTCACCCTGCTCGGACACGGCGACAGCGATGGGCCGGCGGTGGGGCCGAGGCGGTTGCTCGTGACCGCCCGGGAGGACGAGGGCGACGCCCTCGTCGAGTTCGTGGCGGCCCCGGGCGAGCAGAACATCGAGGACAGCATGACGCTCCTCGGGGAGCGTGCGACGTCGGACACCATGGAACGGGAGGTCTCGCTGCGGTTGCTGCGGCACCTGGCCTCCTCCGTGCGCCACCAGCAGTACCACGAGACGGACATCCTCACGGTCCGAGTGGAACCGCCCGGGGCAGACCAGGCGTCGTAGCGGAAGCGTCCTGCCGGATGGGCCTTTTCGGTCGCCGTGCGCGGCTGCGAGTGTCACATGAGCTGGTCGGCGACTTGCTCGAGGACGTCGTAACGGGTGTCGAAGTTCGGCAGGATCATGACCTGGTCGAGGCCCGCGTCCTCCAGGGCATACAGGCGCTCGAGCAACTGATCCCGCGTGCCGATCATGCAGACCGCGCCGAGTACCTCGGGTGTCAGGAACCGCTCCTCCTCCGGCAGCACCCAGCAGTTGTGGCCGCCGTGGATGCGCTGGTGGCGGCGCTCGGCGGGGACGGCTTCCAGCAGCGCCGTGTAGTCGTCCCAGATGCCGGCCATCGAGTTCGGCGGCTGGTGCCCGAAGTTGCGGAACTGGTCGTAGGCGAAGTGGACCCCCGCCATGGCCATCGCGCCGCACTGGCTCTTCACGCGGTCCGAGTCGACGGCTTCACCTTCCTCCAGGATGGCGATGGTGGTCAGGGCGGTCGCGTAGTACGTGTCCCGGTCGAAGTCGCGCCCGGCTTCGCGAGCCCCCGCCTCGATCATGTGCCAGGAACCTTCGAGGGCGCTGGCGGACGCCGCGCCGAGGATCGCGCCGTCGCCGTGCTTCCCGGCGAGTCCGAGCGAACGCGGCCCGAATCCCGATACGTAGAGCGGAATCGGATCCTCGAAGTTGACGAAGCCCTTGTCCGGCATGATGTGGACGATCGGCTGGCCGTCGTCGTTCACGGCCTCCTCGCCGCGCAGCAGCGGGCGCAGCGTCGTCAGGTAGTCGTCGAACTCGCGGATGCGTTGGGGTTTCTTGCCCATCACGCGCATGGCGGTGTTGCCCGTGCCCACGCCGAGGAACGTGCGCCCGGGGGCCAGCGCGTTGATGGTCGCGATCCCCGCGGCGTTCACGGGAGCCGGGCGCGTACCGGTCACCGCGACCCCGGTGCCGAGATGGATCCGCGACGTTCGCGTCGCGGCCAGGGCGAGCGTTGCGTAGCAGTCCGACCACAGCATCTGGCTGTCCGCCAGCCAGGCGTGGCTGTAGCCGAGTTCCTCGGCGCGCACGACGTAGTCGATGTCGCCGACGTGCGAGGCGACGCAGATGCCCATGTCCATGGAAGGCTCCCAAGAAGGTGTAGGGCGCCTACGTTGCATTGCCGGACGCGTCTGCGCAACATTCGGCCCCTTCGGGAAGGAGGCAGCACATGGACCTGTTGAAGGCGGTCAACAAGCCGATCGACGCGGACGACGACAGCATTCGTGCCGCGCTGGAAGACGCGCACATCCCCTCGCTGATGAACGCGCTCGTACATCTGACCGGGGACGCGGACATCATCCGCGGCGACATCCAGCCCGAGTCCGGTTTTCTCGTCGACCCGCAGGGCGGAATCGCGGAAGAAGACCAGGCCCGCATTCGCAACCGGGCCCTGGAAGTGCTCCGGGGGTTCCGGGACAACGGCCAGCGGCTGCCGCCCGCCCCGGACGCGGGCCTCGTGCACGAGATGGTCAACTTTGCGTCCGGACAGGACCTGTCCGCCGAGTACGGCACGTTCCTCGAAGCGGAACTGGCCCTGCACGACCAGGACAGCTACGGCGTCCCGGAGCTTGAGGATCTGCCGGCCGAGGCGCGGGCGAACTTCAAGGTCGTGATCGTCGGCGCGGGCATGTCCGGGCTGCTCGCGGGCATTCGGCTGAAGGCCGCCGGCATCGGCTTCGAGATCGTCGAACGGCACGGGGACGTCGGAGGCACCTGGTACCAGAACACCTACCCCGGTTGCCGCGTCGACAGCCCGAACCACACCTACTCGTACAGCTTCCACCCGACCGACTGGCCGCAGTTCTACTCCTCGCAGGAAGTCCTGCGCCGCTATTTCGACGACTGTGCGAACCAGTACGGACTGCGCGACCACATCCGCTTCCACACCGATGTCGAGGCCGCCAACTACGACGAGGACCGCGGCGTCTGGCACGTCGACGTCCGGCATCGGGACGGCACCGCCGAGACGCTGGTCGCCAACGCCATCATCAGCGCGGTCGGACAGCTCAACCGGCCCAAGTGGCCCGACATCCCTGGCCAGGACCGATACCGGGGCATCGCGTTCCACTCCACCGAGTGGGAGCACGATCACGACCTGGCCGGCAAGAAGGTCGTCGTGATCGGCACCGGCGCCTCGGCCTTCCAGTTCGCGCCGGAGGTGGCGAAGGAGGCGGCGAGCGTCACGATCTTCCAGCGCACGGCGCCGTGGATCTTCAACGCGCCCGAGTACCACGAGTACGTGCCGGACGGGAAGCACTGGCTGCTGAACCACGTGCCCTTCTACGCCAAGTGGTTTCGCTTCAGCATGTTCTGGCGCATGGCCGAGGGCATTCTCGCCGCGGCAAGGAAGGATCCCGCCTGGAACGAGACCGATCGCGCGATCAGCGCGGAGAACGATCAACTGCGGGAGCTGCTCACGGAGGGCATCAGCGCGCTCTGCGAGGAAGATACGGAGCTGCGCGACAAGATCATTCCGGACTACCCGGTGGCGGGCAAACGGATCCTCATCGACAACGGAAACTGGATCCGCGCCCTGCGCCGCGACAACGTCGACCTCGTCACGGAGGCGATCGCGGAGATCGACGAGACGGGCGTGCGGACCGAGAGCGGTGCGCACCACGACTGCGACGTGCTGGTCTACGGCACGGGGTTCACCGCCAGCAAGTTCCTGTGGCCGATGAAGATCACCGGCCGCAACGGGGCGACCCTGGAGGGCCAGTGGGACGGTGACGCCCGGGCCTACATGGGCATCACGGTCCCGAACTTCCCGAACCTCTTCTGCATGTACGGCCCGAACACCAACATCGTGGTGAACGGCAGCATCGTGTTCTTCTCCGAGTGCGAGATGCGCTACATCCTGGGCTGCCTGAAGCTCCTGATCGGCGGGGACAGCAACGCCATGGACTGCCGCCAGGACGTGCACGACGCGTACAACGTGCGCATCGACGAGGGCAACCGGAACATGGCCTGGGGCGTCTCGAAGGCGCCCACCTGGTACCGCAACGACAAGGGCCGCATCGCGCAGAACTGGCCATTCACGCTGCGCGAGTTCTGGAGCCAGACCCGGGAGCCGGACCCGGCGGACTACGTGTTCAGCTGACCCTCAGGACACGCGGGAGGCGACCTCGTCCCAATAGCGGGAGATGGCGTCCACGTGGGCGACCGGGTCCAGGCCCTGGTTCATCGTGATGACCGCCGTGTGCGTGACTCCGAGGTCCTCCAGGGACCGGATTCGGTCCAGTTCCTTCTGGCCCGCCTCGCCCATGGGCTGCATGCACTCCACGCCGATGTCGGCGGGGTCGCGGCCGGCGTCGCGCGCCGCGTCCCGCATGGTGGCGAGCTGCGCCGCGAGGTCCGGGTTGAAGAACGGGAACCAGCCGTCCGCGATACGTCCGACGCGCTCGATCACCTGCGGCGCCATCCCGCCCAGCCAGAGCGGAATGGATCGGCGCACGGGCAGGGGATTGAGACCGGCGTCGGTCACCTTGTGCCAGCGGCCGTCGAAGTCGATCGCCTCGTCCGCCCAGAGCTTCCGCATCAGGTCGATCTGCTCCTCGCTCCGCGCGCCCCGGTCGTGGAAGTTCTCGCCCAGGGCCTCGTACTCGACGTCGTTCCAGCCGGTGCCGATGCCGAGGCGCAGCCGGCCGCCCGAGAGCACGTCGATGGAAGCCGCCTGCTTCGCGACGAGCGCCGTCTGCCGCTGGGGCAGGATGATGACGGCGGTGACGAGTTCGAGGGCGTCCGTCAGCCCGGCCAGGTAGCCGTAGAGCACGAATGGCTCGTGGAAGAGGCTCTCGGACGTGTAGGGTCCCTGCCAGTCGGGCCGGCTCGCGGTGTTCGCCCCGAGGACGTGGTCGAAGGCGATGATGTGATCGTAGCCGGCGGCCTCGGCGGTGGTGGCGAATCTGGCGACCACTTCCGGGTCGGTGCCGATCTCGGTCTGCGGGAATACGACGCCGAGTTTCATGGGCAGGGTCTCCAGGAGTCAGTGAGTGGCGGGCGGCAGCGTATATCATCGCGCGCTTGCGGACAGCAAGTGAGCCCGGAGAGTCGCCGATGAAAGTCGCCCTGATGTCGAACCCCTACAACCGCGTCGATCTCTTCGAGGAAGCCGGTTTCGATGTGCTGGAGGGGCCGACCCGGACCACGGAGGAGATGATCGACCTCCTGCGCGATGCGGACGGGGCGCTGGTCAACATCATCCCGGCGACCTCGCGCGAGGTGCTCGAGGCGTGCCCGAAGCTCAAGGTCGTGAGCCGCATGGGCGTCGGCGTCGACTCGATCGACCACGACGCCGCCACGGATCTCGGCGTGCTGGTGTGCAACACACCGGGGGTGAACACCACCGAGGTCGCGGACCACGCCGTCGCGCTGCTGCTGTCGTTGACGCGCTGCCTGCACGACGCGATCCACGCGACGCGGGAGGGCAAGTGGAGCACCGACCGGCCGACCATCCGCACTTACCAGACGGGCGTCCGCCGCATCGCGGGGCATACCGTCGGCATCATCGGCTTCGGCAACATCGGGCGCGCCTTCGCGACGCGTATCCGCGGCTTCGGGCCGTCCGAGATCGTCGCGTTCGATCCCTACGTGCCGCAGGGCACGGGGGACCTGTACGGCGTGCGCATGGTGTCCTTCGAGGAGCTGTTGTCCCGTGCCGACTACATCACCATCCACTGCTCGGCGACGGCCGAGACGCGGCACATGATCGACTCCAACGCCCTCGGGCTCATGAAAGACACGGCGATGATCGTGAACACCGCGCGCGGCCCCATCATCGATGGCGCCGCCCTCGCGGATGCGGCCCGGGACGGACGTATCGGCGCCGCCGCCCTCGACGTGACGGAGATCGAGCCGATCGACCCGGACGACCCGCTGCTGCACCTGCCGAACGTCGTCGTGACCCCGCACATCGCCGGCTTCTCGCCGACGTTCCTCGAGGACTGTCCCGAGCGCCAGGCGGAGAACGTGATCCGCGTCCTGCGGGGGCAGGCGCCCCACGGTCTGACCAACCCGGAGGTCATCAAGACCATCGCCGTGATGCGTTCGACCGATCCGGGGAGGTGGGAAGGGGTGCCTGACTTCTCGACGGCGCTGGCCGTGTAGGGAGGGGCGGCCTCCGTGCCCTGGGGGCCCGCCAGTAGGTCGAGGCGCACGCCCCGCGGCGGCGAATTCGCGCAAGGGGTGCAGCCTGCGTGCTACGGTGCCTCGGACCAGCGGCGGGGCACTGGCGCAACGGAGTAGCCTCACATGTCTCCAAGCTCACGTGGCCCCGACGAGATCTACTACCCCGACTCCGACGGCCAGCCGTTGGGTGACAACGACTGGCAGTTCACCGCGATTCTCGCGGCCGTCGATACCCTGCGAGTCCACTTTGCGGAACGCCCTGACGTGTACGTGTTTGGCGACATGTTCATCTACTACGTGGAGGGGGATCCGGAGCGATCGGTGGCGCCGGACGTCTGCGTTTCGTTCGGTGTGCCGAATCACAAGCGGATGGTCTACAAGCTCTGGGAGGAGGGCAAAGCGCCAGATTTTGTCATCGAGGTGGCGTCGCCGCGTACCTGGCGGGACGACGTGGGCCGCAAGCGCACGTTGTACGAGCGGCTTGGCGTCACGGAGTACTGGCGTTTCGATCCCCGGGGCGAGTT
>JAPPHP010000275.1 GCA_028821035.1 Gammaproteobacteria bacterium
GTGAC
Organism: Gammaproteobacteria bacterium; assembly: GCA_028821035.1. Lineage (GTDB taxonomy): Bacteria > Pseudomonadota > Gammaproteobacteria > Pseudomonadales > Azotimanducaceae > VXNE01. The sequence goes on from JAPPHP010000275.1 coordinate 6, forward strand.
TTCTTCGCTGCGGCCCCGCCCGTAGACGTTGGCGGTGTCGATGAAGTTGACGCCGGCGTCGATGGCGCGGTCGACGATCCCGTACGACTCGGCCGGCTCCGTCCGCCAGCCGAACATCATCGCGCCCAGGCAGAGGTTGCTGACGCGCACGCCGGTGCGGCCGAGGAGACGGGTTTCGATCGGCATGGGTGGTCCTTTGACGTCTGTCGTCGGGAGGTTGCAGTCGCCCGTCAGGCGTTCACCGGCCCGCCCGAAACTGGGCCTCCAGCTCCGCTATCCGGCGCTCCGCCGCTTCGGCGCGAAGCCGCATGGCTTCTGTCTCGCGCCCGGCGGCGGCTGCCTCGCGCTTGGCCGCGTCTGTCGCCTGCTTGGCCGCGTCTGCCAACTGGTTGGCCACGTCTGCCAACCGTCTGAGGGCGCCTGCTCCGCGCCTGTGGGCGTCCACCTCGCGCCCGAGCGCGACCATCCCATGCTCGGCCGCATTCGCCCGTTGCTCGGCCGCATCCGCCCGTTGCTCGGCCACGTTCGCCCGTTGCTCGGCCACGTTCGCCCGTTGCTGGGCCGCATTTGCCCGCCCGATCTCCTCCTCGAAGACGGGCAGATGCCGGCGCCGCGAAGGGTCGAAGAGACGCAGTCCCTCGTCCACGACGTGAAGCTCCAGCCCGAGGGCGCTGGCCAGACGTGGAGCCCCATCCGGTGTGAACGTCGCGGTGATGGGCCGGTAGGAGCCGTCGACGAGTTGCGCGCCCTTCAGGACAGGGTCGAGGTAGTCGCCCGTCGGGTCGTATTGCAGGTATTCGGCGACGCCGAGGCGCTCGTAGAGCTGCCGCTTGCGTCCCTCGTCCTCGCGCCGCGTGGTGCGCGAAGTGATTTCCAGCACGAAATCCGGCACGCGGCCTTCCTCCCAGACCAGCCAGTTGTCCCGCAGCGGCATCTTCGGTGCGCCAAGGACGACGAAGACATCGGGTACGACCGATTGCCGGGGGTCTCCTTCGACGAAGTACATCAGCATGTCCATGCCGACATAGACATCGGAACGCTTGGAATAGTAGTGGGTGAGCCCCTGCCATGCGTTGACGGTCGCCATCGCGTGTCGATGGCTCTCAGCCATCGGCTTGCCGTCGCTGCTGGGATACTCGACGGCGACGGGGACTGCGGGTTGTTTCATGGGCTGGTCTCCGGCGGGTGTGCGTCCGGTGACGGAGTCCGGCGACGGTAACACAGGGCGGTTTTGGCACGCATGGATTCGGGGCCATGGCAGGTTGGGTCGGCGTCGACGCACGTTGGGCGGAACGCGGAAGAGCGTGCCGTGCGTCGCTGCTGCCGCGCTATGGCGGGGCGCCTACATGGCTCGTGGGACAACTCCCCCGTCGCGCGTGAGACTCTGGCCCGGGCGGCCTTTACCAACGGTGCCTCGAGGTCTGCTGTGCCCGGTGGGCGGCCACGTAATCCGCGCGGCGTAGCGGCAGTACCAGGGCCAGCCCCGCGAGAAAGCCCCCGACGTGCGCCCAGAACGCCACGCCACCGGTCTGCCCCAGCGCGGGCAGACCGCTCAGGACCTGCAGCACGAACCAGTAGCCCAGCATGAACACCGCCGGGACGGCCAGCGTGGTGATGTAGAAGCCGAGGAAGATGAAGGTGTGTACCCGGGCGCGGGGATAGAGCAGCGCGTACGCGCCCATGACACCCCCGATGGCGCCCGAGGCCCCGACCATCGGCACCGGGCTCGCCGGGTCGGTCGCGACCTGTGCGAACGCCGCGGCGAGGCCGCAGAGCACGTAGAAGGCGAGGAAGCGCCAGGGTCCCATCGCGTCCTCGACGTTGTCGCCGAACACCCAGAGGAACCACATGTTGCCGAGGAGGTGCAGCCAGCCCCCGTGCATGAACATCGAAGTGATGAGGGTGTGCGGGTCCGCACTGCCGTCGAAGACGCATGCGCGGGTTTCCGAGACCCGGATGGTCTGGCCGAACTCGACATGGCCGAGCAGGTCCCCGGGGATCAGCGCATACCGACAGAAGCTCTCCGCCAGCCAGGGATCCGTGCCGAAGCCCTGCAGGACGACCCAGCAGAGCGCGTTCGCCCCGATCAGGAGCGGCGTCGCGACGGGGCGGCGCGCGGTGGGGTTCTCGTCGCGCAGCGGGAACACGGGGTTACCGCTGCTCCTCTTCGGGCTGCCGCGCCCGTGCCGCGGCTTCCCGTTCCTCTTCCCGCGCCCGCGACAGCGCCGCCGCGATCAGCCCGGACGGCGCGGCGACGATGCCGAGGCCGCAGACGAGGACCACGAACGTGAACACCCTCCCGCCGGTCGTAACCGGGTAGATGTCGCCGTACCCCACCGTGGTCAGAGTGGCCACCGCCCACCACAGGCTGTGGAGGATGGACTGGAAGTGCTCGGGCTGGGCCTCGCGCTCGAAGTAGTAGATGCCGACGGCGGACAGGTAGAGCAGGATTCCGGCGGCGAGCAGGAACAGCAGGATCTCCTCGCGTGCGAGGGTGAGGGCGCGCCGGTACCGGTGCAGTGCGCTGCTGTAGCGGAAGAACTTGAGGACGTGGAAGACGCGGAACAGCCGCACGGCGCGGACCGCGAGCAGGTCGATGCCGCCGAGGGAAACGTAGAAAGGCACGATGGCGACGAGGTCGACGATGCCGTAGAAGCTGAAGACGTAGCGCCACTTCCGCTTCGCGGCCGCCAGGCGCAGTCCGTACTCGAGCGTGAAGAGCATCGTGATGACCGCCTCGATGAGGCGCAGTGCCGCGGTGGCCGCCGCCGGCAGGCCAGGCAGCGTCTCGACGGAGAGCGCGACCAGGGAAGTGATGATCAGGGCCAGGACGACCAGGTCGAAGGTCCTGCCGGCGCGCGTGTCGTCGCGCTCGACGATCTGGACGAGACGCGCCTTCATGGATGCGGCCCGCTCACAGGAGCCCCTGCACGTGCAGCGCCGCGCAACGCGCGAGGGCGTCGAGGTCATAGCCGCCTTCGAGGGTGGAGACGACGCGCCCGTCCGCGAAGCGCTCCGCGGCGTCGACGATGAGCCCGGTGACCCAGCGATAGTCGTCGTCTTCGAGCTCGAGTCCGGCGAGGGGGTCCGCCCGGTGTGCGTCGAAACCGGCGGAGACCAGGATCAGTTCGGGCCGGTGCGACTCCAGGGCCGGTAGCCAGTCGCGTTCCACCGCCGTGCGGAAGTCCCGGCTGCCGGTGCCGGCGGCGAGCGGCGTGTTGACGATGTTCGGCCGCGCCACGTCCTGCCGGATGCCGGGATAGTAGGGGTACTGGAAGCTGGAGCACACGAGGACTTCGGGACGGTCCTGGAAGATCTCCACGGTGCCGTTGCCGTGGTGCACGTCGAAGTCGAGGATCGCGACCCGACCGACCCGCTCGAGCGCCGCCGCGGCGCCGGCGGCGATGCTGTTGAAGAGGCAGAAGCCCATGACCGTGCGGGACTCGGCGTGATGACCGGGGGGCCGGACGGCGCAGAAGGCACGCCGCGCCGCACCGTCGAGGACGCGTTCGACGGCTTCCACGACCGCCCCGGCTGCGAGACGGGCGGCATTTAGCGAACCGGGGCTCATGACGGTGTCCGTCTCCACCTGCAGCAACCCGTCGGCAGGCGCCACGCGGACGAGCGCGTCGATGTAGCGCCGGTCGTGCACCCGCGCGAGGGCCTCGTCGTCGGCCGGCGCGGGCGTGCGGAGGGAGCACTCGCCGAGGAGCCCGTCCGCTTCGAAGCGGTCGACGACCGCGCTCAGGCGGGCCGGCCGCTCCGGATGTCCGGTGGGCGTCTCGTGCCGCAGGCAGTCATCGTGCGTGAAGAAGTCGAGCATGCCGCGCGCCCGGTCAGCGAAAGCTGAACGCCAGCACGTTCACGCACCAGGGAGGGACCGCTTCCCGATGCGGAAGGTGCGAGGGGCGGGACGGCGGCTCGCCCAGGATCCACCACACCGCATCGTCCTGCACGACGTAGGCGCGGCTGGCGAATGCGCTCACGTAGATCTCGCTGCGGTGGCTGCCGGGGCCCTGTTCGGGGAACGGTACCATCTGTTCGAAGAGTTCGCTGCGCTCCGAATAGTGCGCGCTCGGCGCGCGCAGCCAGTCGAACTCGCTCGCCACGAACCACCAGTCCCCGTCGTTCGTCAGCTCCACGTGGCCGGCGCCCAGCACCGCGGCGCCGAAGGCGATGTTCGATGCCAGGGCGCTCGCCGTGACGGCGCCGCCATCGAACACGTCCGCCGCGCGACGGCGGACGAAGTCGAGATCCTTCACGAAGCGGGTTCGCCGGCCTCGGCGCGGGGGACGCGGGAAGCCGTCTCCCGCTCCTCCAGCCTGCGCAGGTGCCGCGCGTGACGTTCCGGACTGAAGAAGGCCAGGCAGGCGAGGGCCGCGGCCGCGAGTCCCGCGATGAGCAGGAAGTTCTCGGACCACGTGAGCCCGGCGGAAACCGCGCCCGCCAGGAACGCCCCGGCCGACCGGCTAAGGTTCGCCAGGGACATGTAGATGGCGAACTGCGTCGCCCCGATGCGTTGCCGGCAGAGGTTCATGAACAGTGCGATCACCGCGACGAACACGATCTGGGACGCGATCAGCCAGGCGACGAGACAGCCCACGACGAAGACGTGGTTCTGCCAGAGGGCGTCGAGTGTCGCGAACACGACGGAGACGATGGCCGTGGCGGCGATGCCGATGCCGAGCAGGAGCTTGCCCCCGAAGCGGTCGATCGCGGGGCCGAACAGGATGCCGACGCTGGCGGCAAACAGGCTCAGCAGCCCGTACCAGGTGGTGTAGGCCGTGTCCGCGTACCCGAGTTCCTGCACGGCCAACACCGGTGCGGCGGTGATGAACACGCCGCCCGCGGCGCGGGCGAAGAACTCCGCCGCGATCAGTACGAGGCTCATCGGCAGGACCAGCGCGCGGAAGATCTCCGGGAACATCCCGAAGAAGTTCGTTGGCGCGATCGGGGGAGCACCGGGCCGGCCCGGCGTCCATGGCAGCGCGCGCTCACCCGCACGTTCACGACAGAGGGCGACCAGGAGGAAGATGGCCGCCACGGTGCCGGCGCAGACCAGGGCCGCCACAGGGAGGCCGAACTGGGCCAGCAAGTATCCGCAGATCGGCGAGAACACGGCGTAGCCGACGGTCTGGCCGAAGGCCATGAACGCGTTGGCGCGTCCGCGTTCGTCTTCGGGCAGGAGGTCGATGGCCATGCCGTCCACGGCCACGTCCTGCACGGCGGCGAATGACATCACGACGAACCCGATCATCGTCAGCACGGCCACGTCCGTGGGGTCGGGAACGACCGCAAGGGAGAGCAGGGACAGCGTCAGGCCGCCCTGGGTGGCCATGACCCAGGGTCGCCGCCGGCCCATGGACGGGATGCCGTACCGGTCCATGAATGGCCCGGAGACGAGCTTCAGCGCCCACGGGAGTGCGACGACTCCCGTGAACACTCCGATTTCTCCGATAGTCGCGCCCTGTGTGGCGAGCCACGCCAGCAGCGCGATCTGCAGCAGACCGATCGGCACGCCCTGCGCGAAGTAGAACGCGGTGAAAGCGCCGAAGCGGAGCCGGCGCGAGTCCGCCAGGATCATCCTCCCTGTCCCTTTCACTTTCCGGCGGCCTCCTTGCGGCGCGCCCGCGCGGGGACGCGCGGTACGTAGTGGAAGTAGGTCTTCGCGATGGCGTCGTGCAGGTTGCCGAGCTGGACCTGGCAATCGTCGACCAAGCCGTGCAGCGCGGCGCCCTCGAGGTCGCGCACGTTCGCCTGGTGGATGTGGAGGATCATGGCGTCGCAGGCCCGCAGTGGCGCGTCGCTGCGCGGCAGCCGGCGCAGGCCGAACAGGAGCGAGTTCAGGCAGCTCGCGTAGGAGCGGGGCTGGTCCTCGTACTGGAAGAGGAACTCGAGCACCGCCGGGCCTTCCACCGGGGCCTGCATGATCGCCTGGTAGCTCTGCAGCGCGTAAAGAGAGCGCAGCACGCCCCGCCACTGGATCGGTTCGAAGGGCTCGTCGGCGCTGCCGGCGCCCGAGCGCACGTCGATGATGCGCGTGGTCATGTCCGCTCGCTCGATATGGTTGCCGAGCCGCAGGAACTGCCACTTGTCGTCGTGGGTCATGTTGCTCGACAGGAACCCCTCGAGTTGCTGGACGCGGCGGGCGATGCCTTCGAGGACCTCGACCCGGCGGCTGCGCGAGAGCGGTCCCTGGAGGCCCGAACGGGCAAACAGATACAGTTCGTTCACGTATTCGAAGGTGACGCGCGGCATCGTGTCGCGCACGGTGCGCATGTTCTCCATCGCGTGGGCGAGGGAACTCAGGATCGAGGACGGGTTGCGCGGGTCGCTCGCGAGGTAGCGGACCACGTTGCGCTCGGTGGTGTCGTCGTAGAGCGTGGCGAACAGCGCGCTCGAACCGGTGATGTCCATCAGCACGCGCCAGTCGAGGGCGCGCCGCACCGGCAGGTCCATCAGCAGGTCCGCGTGCACCGCGATGAGCCGCGCCGTGCTCTCGGCGCGCTCGATGTAGCGGCCCATCCAGTAGATGCGCTCGGCCACCCGGGAGAGCGTCTGCAGCTTCATGCGTTCAGTTGTCGACGACCCAGGTGTCCTTGCTGCCGCCGCCCTGCGAGGAGTTGACCACCATCGAGCCCTTGCGGAGCGCCACCCGGGTCAGCCCCCCCATCGTGATGTAGGTGTGCTCGCCGGACAGGATGAAGGGACGCAGGTCGAGATGGCGCGGCTCGAGGCGGCCCTTCACGAAGGTGGGCGCCGAGGACAGCGTGAGGAACGGCTGCCCGATGTAGTTGCGCGGGTTGGCGCGGACACGCCGTCTGAACGCCTCCCGTTCGCGCCGCGTGGAGTGGGGGCCGATCAGCATCCCGTAGCCTCCCGACTCGTTGGCCGGCTTCACCACGAGCTCCTCGATGTGGTCGAGGACGTAGTCCCGGGACGCCTTCTCCACGCAGCGGTAGGTGGGGACGTTCGGCAGGACGGGTTCCTCGGCCAGGTAGTAGCGGATGAGGTCCGGGACATAGCTGTAGATCACCTTGTCGTCGGCGACGCCGCAGCCGGGGGCGTTCGCGAGGGCGACCTTGCCGGCACGCCAGGCGCGCATGAGGCCCGGGGCGCCGAGGAGGGACTCCGGCTCGAAGGTGTCCGGGTCGAGGAACAGGTCGTCGATGCGGCGGTAGATGACGTCCACGCGCACGAGCCCCTCGATGGTGCGCATGTACACGCAGTCGTCCCGGTCTACGACCAGGTCGGAGCCTTCCACGAGTTCGGCGCCCATGAGCTGCGCCAGGTAGGAGTGTTCGAAGTACGCCGAGTTGTAGATGCCCGGCGTCAGCACCACGATCTTCGGCCGTTCCGTGTCGCGCGGCGAGAGGGACGCGAGGCAGTTGCGGAGTTCGCGGGGATAGTCGTCCACGGGATGGATGGCGTAGTGCCGGAAGAGTTCCGGGAAGACGCGCTTCATCACCGCCCGGTTCTCCAGCATGTAGGACACGCCGGAGGGCACGCGGAGGTTGTCCTCGAGCACGTAGAGAACCCCGCGGGCGTCCCGGACGAGGTCGGATCCGCAGACGTGGCTCCAGACCCCGTGGGGGATGTCGACGCCGACGCACTCGGGGCGGAACTCGCGGGACTGGAGGATGTAGTCCCGCGGCACGACACCGTCGTCGAGCGCGTGCTGCCCGTGGTAGACGTCGTCGATGAACAGGTTCAGCGCGCGGACGCGTTGCGCCAGGCCCCGCGACACGTGGTCCCACTCGCGCTTGCGGATGAGGCGCGGGACGATGTCGAACGGCCACTCGCGGTCGACGGCGCCCTTCGTCTGGTCGTGGTACACCGAGAACGTGATGCCCATCGTGCGAATGGCGAGGTCGGCGGCCGCCTGGCGCGCCGTGAGCCGGTCGTCCGAGAGGCGCCCGAGGACCCGGAACAGCCCCCCCGCTCCGGCCCGGGCCCGCCCGTTCGGGGCCACGAGTTCATCCCAGATACCTGCCGCGTTATATGCTTTCCAGTCGATCGGCATGCGCCGGTCAGCATACTCACTGGCGATCCATCGGGAAATGGCGAGCACATACACGCGGGCCGCGGGGTCGTGAGCTACTGCCTGGCCATCCAGACGGACCGGGGCCTGGTGTTCGCGAGCGATTCGCGCACGCACGGCGGCGTGGACCAGGTGAACGCCTACAGCAAGATGCACCGCTTCGAGGTCAGCGGCGAGCGGGTGTTCGTCCTGCTCTCGGCCGGCAACCTCTCCACCACCCAGAGCGTCGTGCACCGTATCGACCGGCAGTTCGAGGAGCCCGCCGGGCACGGGCTCCTGCAGGCGGCCACGCTGTTCGACGCCGCGGAGTACGTCGGGCGCATGAGCCGGGACATCCGCAACGACCACGTGCAGCACAACGCGGACGCCAACTTCGACGCCAGCTTCCTCATCGGGGGGCAGATCCGGGGGCAGGCGCCGGAGATATGTCTCATCTATCCCGAGGGCAACTGCATCCGCGCGCCGGCCGAGAAGCCGTTCCTGCAGATCGGGGAGACGCAGTACGGCAAGCCGATACTCGACCGCATCGTGACGCCGTCGACGCCGCTGGACGACGCCGCACGGTGCGCCCTCGTGTCGCTCGACTCCACCATGCGCAGCAACCTGGCCGTGGGTCCGCCCATCGAGCTCGCCATCTACGAACGGGACGCATTGCGGCTGTCGCGGCACGAACGCTACGAGGCGGACGCGCCCTGGCTGCTCGACCTGCAGGCGAGCTGGTCGGCGACCGTGGCGCAGGGAATGCGTATCCTGCCCCGCTTTCCCTGGGAGACGGAGGCGCCATGAGCTACGCGGCGTTGCATGGATGGTTCGAACGGGTCGGGAATGTCCGGCATGCGCAGGCAATGCTGAGCTGGGACGAGGCCGTGAACATGCCCCCGGGCGGCGGCGCGGCCCGAGCGGAGTCCCTCGCCGAACTTGCGCGCATCGCGCATGACCGGGTGTCCGACACGCGGGTCGGCGACTGGATCGCGGACGCGCGGGCCGCAGCGGACCTCGACCCGTGGCAGAGCGCGAACGTCGACCAGATCGAGCGGGCATGGCTGCGCGCCCGCGCCGTGCCCGCGGACCTCGTGGCGGCATCGAGCCGCGCCAACACGTTGTGCGAGCAGGCGTGGCGCACCGCCCGGCCCAGGAACGACTGGGACGCCATCGCGGCGCCGCTCGAGGAGGGGCTGGCCCTGGCGCGCGAGCGGGCGGCATGCCTCGGCGCGGCGTTGGGGCAGGCACCCTACGACGCGCTGCTGGACGGCTACGAGCCCGGCATGTCACGCGAGGTGATCGATCCCGTCTTCGCCCGCCTCAAGGAGGCCCTGCCGGCCGTGGTCGATGCCGCCCTAGCCGCGCAGCGCGATCCGCTGCCCCTTCCCGGGCCCTTCGAGGAGCGGCGCCAGACCCAGTTGGCGGAAACGCTCATGCGCCGCCTGGGTTTCGACTTCGACCGCGGGCGGCTCGACACGAGCCACCATCCCTTCTGCGGCGGACGGCCGGACGACGTGCGCATCACCACCCGCTACAGCGCCGCGGACCCCCTCGAGTCGCTGTTCGCCGTGCTCCACGAGACCGGTCACGCGCTCTACGAGCAGGGGTTGCCGCCGGAGTGGCGCGGCCAGCCCGTCGGCGAGTCCGGCGGCATGGCCTTGCACGAGAGCCAGTCGCTGTTCATGGAAAGGCAGGTGTGCCGGGGCGCCGAGTTCCTCCGCTTCGCGGCGCCGATCCTGCGCGACGCGTTCGGCGGCGACCCGGAGGATCCCGCCTGGTCCGCCGACAACCTCGTACGCCTCGCTGCCCGTGTGCGACCGGGGCGCATCCGCGTCGAAGCCGACGAGGTGACGTATCCGCTGCACATCGCCCTGCGCTACGAGATCGAGCAGGCCCTCGTGGCGGGCGACATGGACGTGGCGGACGTTCCCGACGCCTGGAACACGGGCATGCAGGAGTATCTCGGCATCGACACGTCTGGGGACTTCCGCGACGGTCCCATGCAGGATGTGCACTGGTTCACTGGCTTGGTCGGGTACTTCCCGACCTACACGCTCGGGGCGCTCACGGCGGCGCAACTCTTCGAGGCCGCGGCGAAGGACCTCCCGAACCTCGACGACGCGATCGCGAGCGGCGACTTCGAGGGCCTCCGGGAGTGGCTGCGGGCGACCGTGCACTCCGTTGGACGATCACGCAGCACCCTGGAAATCGTCCAGGCGACGACCGGTCGGGAACTCGGCGTGGAGGCTTTTCTGGCCCACCTGCGCAGGCGGTACATCGGCTGATCCGCGGCCGGGAGCGGGTGTAAACTCGGCCGCGTCGGGTTGAGGTGGTGCCCGGGAGCTCCATCAGGGCGAAGCGATTTGGAACGAGAAGTGCCGACAGGAGTGCTGGTAGTCGTCCTGGCAGTTTTGACAGTGTCCGCCGGCACCGGGGTGTCGGCGGCCGAGGCCGAAACCGACGACAAGCCCCGTCACGAAGGCAGGATCGACGTGGAGACGATCCTCAACAACCCCCTCGACCCCAGCGAGTACCAGGACGCCGAGCGCTGCATCTCGTCGCGCGACTACCGGCGCATCGACGTGCTCGACGAGTTCAACATCCTGTTCGTCGGCCGGCGCGCGACGTGGCTGAACCGGTTGCGTACCCGGTGCGCGGGCCTGGAGCAGGACATGATCATCTACGTGAGCCAGCGCAGCAGCCGCGTGTGTACGCACGATCACTTCCGCGGGGCCGAGCGCGGCGGGTTCGGCATCCCGACCCCGACGTGTGTCCTCGGGGACTTCGAGCGGATCGACGAGGGGCAGGTGGAGGGCCTGCGCAGCGCCATCGTGTCCGAACGCGAGGCCGCGCGGCGCGGCGGCGGCGCGGCCGTGGAAGGAGACGGTGGATGAGCAGGGCGGTCGCGGCGTGCGTTGCGGCGGCACTCTGTTTGCCGCTCTGGGCGGGGGAGGATGCCGCTGGAACGGGAGAAGACCCGGGAAGCGGTCCGGCTGAAGAAGCAACGGAAGAAGCGGCGGAAGAGCGCGATCTCGAGGCGATCATCGCGGCGATCCTCGATGTCGATGCGGTCGAGGAATACGACACTTCCGAGAACTGCATCCCGCGTTCGCGCATCAGCCGCACGGAGATACTGAACGAGCGCTTCGTGGTGTTCCATCTGCGCGGCGACGAGAAGTACCTGGTCCAGTTCCGGCACCGGTGTCCGGGCCTCAGGCGCAACGGAACTATGCGCCTGGAAACCCGGTCGTTCCGGCTCTGCTCGATGGACACCATCCAGGGCTTCTACGAGATGGGGATCGGGCGCGGCACCTGGGGGCCGAGTTGCATGATTCCGGGCTTCGAGCCGGTCACGCGGGAGCAGGTGGCGATCATCAAGGAAGAACTGCGGCGGCCGCGGTAGCGCCCGCCGGTCCTGTACGAGTGATGCGACCCCGGCCCTCGGGACGGCTTGCCGGCTGTGTGGCAGCGCTGCTGGCGGTCTGTGCGTCGGGGTCCGGCGAACCGTGTGGACCGCTCCGGCATGACGCTGCGACGCTGCGGGACACCGATATCGAGCAGTTGTCCGGACACGCGATCGACCCGGGCCGCGACTACGGTGTCCGGGACGTTGCGATCGTCCGGCAGCCCATCTTCGCCACGGACCGCGAGGACGAGAACAACCGCCTGTTCCGGGCGGCCAACCGCTATCACGTCGACACGCGCGAGGGCGTGATCGCGGACGTCATCCTGTTCCGGGCCGGAGACCGGGCCACGGCCCGGGTGCTCGAAGAGACCGAGCGGGCGCTCCGCGCCAAGTCCTACCTCTACGATGCGCGCGTGCTCGTCAACCGCGTCTGCGAAGACGACATCGACGTGGCGGTGGTGACGCGGGACGTGTGGACGCTGGCCCCCCAGGTCGGATTCACGCGCACGGGCGGCGAGGAGCGGATGGAGTTCGGCCTGTCGGACGGCAACGTGGGGGGCACGGGCTCCGAACTCTCGGC
>JAPPHP010000397.1 GCA_028821035.1 Gammaproteobacteria bacterium
TACACCGCGGAGGGCCAGTCCCGGGCCCGCGCCATCGGCAACCGCGGACCCATTCGCTTCGAGGCCACCGGCCGCCTCGCGCAGGACATCCTGGACGCGTACTGGCGTCACGGCTTCTACGTCTTCGAGAACGTGATCGGCGCAGAGGAACTCGCCGAGTTGCGCGCGGCGATGGCGGATACGCTCGAGCGCGCCCCCGTCGCCCGGGACGCCGACGTCGACGCCCGGGGCCGGCCCGCCCTCGGGCTCGAGTTCGAGCGGCCGAGTTTCACGTTCGTCCCGCCGCTGACGGATCCCTGGGGCGGCACGAAGCATCTCGGCGGACGGCACCAGTCGAAGATGACCGAGCCCGTCCCGAACCCGGACGCGCCGGAGCAGGTCGTCTACATGGTCTACGGGATGTGCCAGACGATGGAGCCGGGCCTGCGACTCTACGGACACCCGCAACTGCTGGCCATCGCCGAGAACATCAACGGTCCCGACTTCACCCCGTTCAACGACGCCATCTTCGTCAAGCAGCCGGGCCTCGGCGGGTCGGTCGCGTGGCACCAGGACGGGCTCACGCACTGGAACGCCCCGAACTGGGACGAAGGCATCCACGGGTTCAACTTCCAGGTGCAGCTCTACGCCACGACGCCGGGCAGTTGCCTCTGGGTGGTTCCCGGCACGCACAAGCTGGGGAAGGTCGACATCAAGGCCATGGTCGCGGAGAACGGCGGGTCGGACCGCCTCCCGGACGCGGTGCCGCTCGCCTGCGAGGCAGGCGACGTCACGATGGTCAACCGGCAGCTATTGCACGCCTCCTTCGCGAACACCTCCCGCGACCTGCGCATCTCGATGACGTTCGGCTTCCACCGGCGGTCTTCCGTGCTCGGCGCCAGGGGCGCGCTGACGAACATGGAGCCCGTGGTCTACGACGAGGAGCGGATCTTCGACCGGTCCGCCGTGATCGCCGTGGCCATCGACGCGCGGCGCCAGCGCTTCCCCGACGAAACGCCCTACGTCTACCAGCCATTCGCAGGGCTCGAGGACGAGTATCGGTGGAGTCCCGAGACCTACGAGCGGGTTATCCGGGACTACAACACGAAGGATCTCGGGATCTAGCGGTCGCCTGCACCCGAACTGCCGAGAAAGGTGTCAAGTAGCACGTCAAATAATCGCGCGTAACCTCCGAAAAGAACCTTTTTTCAACCCCTTATTGCGCCTAAAATGGTGTCAAATAAGGTGTCGAATTAACGGATGGATTGGCACGACTTCCGTTTCGAGTACCGTGTGGAGTTGGACGAGCCTGGCCGCGACGACCTGACGCGCATCGAAGGCTACAGGGAGGCGGCCGGCAACCTGGTCCTGCCGCCCCACTGGAGCGACCAGCTCGACCGCCTCAACCGCATCCGCGCGGTGCATGGGACCACGGCATTGGAGGGCAACCCCCTCTCCGAGGCCGAGGTGGAACACCAGATGGAACTGATGGAGGAGCCGCAGGCAGGGCCAGAGCATCCGTCCCGGGAGCAGCGGCAGGTACGAAACGCCGGCCGCGGACAGGACTGGATCAAGAAGAGGTTCGCCCCCGGCAGGGCACCGCTGGCGCAGACCGATATCCCGCGGCTCCACCAACTCGTCACGGAGGGGTCGGACGAGACTGAAAATCTCCCCGGCAGACTGCGGCGGCACTCCGTCGTGGTCGGGACCCCGCAACTCGGCGGCGTGCAGCGGGGCGCGCCGCACGAGGAGCTGCCGCGGCTCCTGGAAGAGTTCGTGGGCTTCGTCAACTCTCGCCGCCTTGCCGCGCGCCACCCCGTCATCCAGGCGCTGGTGGCACACTTCTTCCTCGTCACGATCCATCCGTTCGGCGACGGAAACGGACGCGTATCCCGGTTGGTCGAAGCCGGCATGCTCTATAAGGAAGGCTACAACGTGCATGGCTTTTACGGCCTCTCGAACTTCTTCTACCGGCACGCCGACGAGTACCGACTGCTCCTCCAGCAGAGCCGACGCGTGCAACCGTTCGACCTCAACGCCTTCGTCGCCTTCGGCCTGCGGGGCTTCGCCGAGGAGCTGAAGGGCATCAACAACTTCATCAAGGCGAAGCTCAACCGCGTGATCTACCGGGATACGCTGGTTCGCGCCCTGAACCAGCGCGTAGGGGCGCGCCGGCGGGTCCTGAACCAACGCGAGTATCAACTGCTCGATTTCCTGCTGACGGAGACCGAGCCCATCGATCCGTTCGCGGACGAACCCTCGCGCAAGATCGGATACGCCGAACTGCGCCAATCGCCTTACATCACCGCTGTCTACCGGGATGTCACCGCACGCACCTTCTTTCGAGAACTGGTTCGGCTCGAGGAGATGGGTTTCGTCAAGTTCGTGCGCGAGGGCACCGAGCCGGTCGTCGAACTCGACTTCGGGGCGATCGGGCGGTACTAGGGAACCTCCCATCTTAGGGACGACCCTCTTGGTCGCCGGTGAGGGGGGCCGTGCATGAATTCGAGACGGGACGCCACAAGGGCGTCCCCTACAGCCGTGTGCACACGGACGCACCCGCTTCCTTGCGGGTCAGCGTCCCGCAGCCTCCCCCAGTTCCCGCCAAGCCTCCTGCATCTTCCCGAGATGCTCGCCCGGCGCGATTCCACCGCCTAGCGTCCGCAGGCAAAGGTGCGTCAGCCCTGTCTCCCGCCAGCCACGCACACGGTCCTTCCACTCCGGGGCGCGCGGCCCTACGACGGCCACGCCGGCCTCCACGCCGATCTCCGCGGGATCGCGGCCGGCATCCCGGGCCGCCGCGTCGATGTCCGCCTTGATGCCGGGGAATTCCTCGGGCGAACACAGCACGAACCAGCCGTTCGCCTGGCGCCCGATGCGTCGCCGGATGCGCGCCGCCGGCACACCCCTCGCGCCGATCCAGACGGGGATGGGCCGCTGCACGGGCAAGGGTGACAGCCCCGCGCCGCGTACCGTGTCGAATCGCCCCTCGAAGTCGACCTGTTCCTGGGTCCACAACGCGCGCATCAGTTCGAGCTGCTCCTCGACCCGCGCGCCCCGGGTGCCGAAGTCCTGGTTCAGCGCCGCGTACTCGTCCGCGCTGCCGCCCACGCCGACGCCGAGCCTTACGCGGCCCCCGGTGAGGACATCGAGTTCCGCCACCTGCTTCGCGAGCAGCACCGTCTGCCGCGCCGGCGTGACAATCACCGACGGCACCAGTTCGATGCGCTCCGTGACCCCGGCGACCCAGGCGAGCAGCATCATCGGCTCGTGCAGCGCGCCGCTCCCCGGGCGCAGCACCTGGTCCGGTACGCGCAGGTGCGCGTAGCCGATCTCGTCCGCCGCCTGCGCGAATTCCCGGATCGCGCCCATGTCGTTGCCGAGCTCCCGCACCGGGAGCGAAACGCCTACCCGCATTCGACCTCCTTGCCGTCCTGTAGAATCGGCCGCTTGCCCATGCAAGCGCCTCTTTCAGCGTAAGCGACCCGCGGTTGCCGGGTCCACGGGCACGGAAGACTCAGGGGGAACTCCATGCAGGATCTCTTTTCCATCGAGGGCAAGATCGCGCTCGTGACCGGCGGCTCGCGCGGCATCGGCGAGATGATCGCGGCCGGTTTCCTGGCCCATGGGGCCAAGGTCTACATCAGCTCCCGCAAGGCCGACGCCTGCGACGCCGCGTGCGAGCGACTCATGCAGGCCCACGGCGGCACCTGCAGCGCGTTGCCGGCGGACCTGTCCGGTCTTCCGGGCATCGAGGCCGTCGCCGCCGAGCTCGGGCGTCGCGAGGAGCGCCTCGACATTCTCGTCAACAACGCCGGCGCCGCCTGGGGCGCGCCCCTCGACGAATTCCCGGAGAGCGGCTGGGACAAGGTGATGGACACCAACGTGAAGGGGGTGTTCTTTCTCACCCAGAAGCTCCTGCCCCTGCTGCGCAACGCGGCCACCCACGAGCATCCGGCGCGGGTTATCAACGTCGGCTCCGTGGACGGGATCAAGACCCCGGTGTTCGACAACTTTCCGTACGGTCCCTCCAAGGCCGCGCTGCACCACCTGACGCGCGTTCTGGCGGCCCACCTGGTCAAGGAGAACATCCTCGTCAACGCGATCGCGCCGGGTCCGTTTCCCACCTGGATGCTGAGCCTCGGCGTCGGCTTCGGCGGGGAGGTCGAAGGCGAAGGCGCGGACTGGGAAGCGGTCGGCGCCGGGAACCCGCGTGGACGCGTCGGCACGGCAGAGGACATCGCCGGTCTCGCCATCTTCCTGAGTTCGAGGGCCGGCGCCTACACGGTGGGCGAGACGATCACCTGCGACGGCGGCGCCGTCGCCGCTTCCTGACGTCCCGCTTCCCTCGTGACCAGCGGAGCGCTGCAGGGCGTTCGCGTCGTCGACCTCACGGACGAACGCGCGATCTATGGGGCAAAGCTGCTGGCCGACCTTGGGGCCGATGTCGTGCGTCCGGAACCGCCCGAGGGGGACCCGCTGCGCGCCCGCGGCCCGTACATGGACGACGCACCGGGCGAAACGGGCTCGCTGTGGCACGCGTTTTTCGCCTCCTCGCGGCGTTTCTTCGCCGTCGACCCGGGCACGGAGGCGGGCGCGGCGCAACTCGGGCTGCTGATCGACCGCGCCGACATCGTGCTCGCGAACACCGGCGCGTTCGCCGTGGAGGAAGCGCAACTCGACGACGCGTGTGCCCGGCGCCCGGAACTGGTGCTCGTCGAGGTGTCCTCCTTCGGCCCCGACGGGCCGTGGTCCGACTATCTCGCCCCGGACCTGGTCGCCGGTGCGCTGGGGGGTGCGGTTGCCACGACGGGGGACGCGGACACGCCCCCGCTCAAGGCCTTCGGTGAGCTCAACTTCATGGTGTCCGGCGCGTACGCGGCCATCGCGGCGCTTGCGGGCTTCAACTGCGTCCGCCGCACCGGCGTCGGCCAGCGCATCCACGTGCCCGTCCACGAGTGCATCGCGTCCGCCCTCGAGCACGTGTTCATGTGGCACTGGTACCAGGACCAGATCGGCCTGGCCAACAAGCCCGTGCTCGAACGCCGCGGCAGCCTGCACTGGACCAACGCCTACCAGGTCATGGGGGCGGACGCCGGCGCCGTGATGGTGACGCCGATCCCGGACCTCGACGGGCAGCTTGTCTGGCTGCTCGAACGCGGGCTCGGCGAGGAGCTTCTGGACCCGCGGCTGCAACTCCCCGAGCACCGCCGCGAACTCCTCGACCGCCTGATGGACACGCTTCGGGAATGGGTGGCGTCGGAGGACCCCGAGGCGCTGTTCCTCGAGGCGCAGTCGCGCCACCTGCCGTACGGCCACGTCAAGCGCCTCGACGAGGTCGCCGACAATGCCCACCTCGCCGCCCGAGGCTGGTGGGAGTCGTATCCGGTCGACGACGAACGCGCGGTTCGCGGGCCCGGTGCACCGTATCGGTTCAGCGGGACGCCCTGGTCGCTCGGGTCCCATGGCGACGCGGACCGTGACACCGACGCGATCCTCGACGAGATCGGCTGGGAGGACGGCCGGTGAGACCGCTCGACGGCACGCGCATCCTGGATTTCACCCACGTCCTGGCCGGACCCTTCGCGACGCGGGTGCTGGGAGACCTCGGCGCCGACGTGGTGAAGGTCAACTCGACCTCGCGCACGAACACGAACGCCCCCGGGTCGCCCTACTACCTGATGTGGAACCGCAACAAGCGCGCCCTCGCCCTGGACATGTCCCGCGAAGAAGCGCGCGGTGTCTGTCGCCGCCTGTGCGCGAAAGCGGACGTGGTGATCGACAACTTCACCGTCGGCGTGCTCGACCGCTGGGGCGTCGGCTACGACACGTTGCGCGAGGAGAATCCCGGCGTCATCTACGTGCAGATGTCGGGCATGGGCAGCGCCGGGCCGTGGTCGAACTTCGTGACCTATGCGCCGACCATCCATGCCCTCGCCGGCCTCACGTACCTGACCGGCGTGCCCGGACGCGACGACATCGGGATCGGCTTCTCCTACAACGACCACCAGGCGGGACTGCACGGGGCCGTCGCCATCCTCGCCGCCCTCGAGGCGCGCCGGGCTACCGGCCAGGGGCAGCGCGTCGACCTCTCCCAGTTCGAGGTCGGCGTGAACACGGTCGGACCCGCCCTGCTCGACTATTTCGCGAACGGCCGCGCGGCCGAGCCTGGCGGGAATCGGCTGCCCTGGGACGAGGCAGCGCCCCACGGGTGCTTTCCGTGTGCGGGTGCGACTTCCGACCACCCAGCGGACGAACGCTGGGTGGCGATCGCGTGCATGACGGACGCGCAGTGGGAGGGTCTGCGGACCGTGATGGGAGATCCCGAGTGGTCCCGGGACCCGTCACTCGCCACGGCCGCGGGACGACTTGCGCGGGCGGGCGACGTGGAGGCCGGCGTCGCCGCGTGGACCTCCGGGCTCGAGTCGACGGAGGTCATGGAGCGTTGCCAAGGCGCGGGCGTGCCTGCCGGCGTGGTACAGACCGGCGTCGACCTCGTGGAGCGCGACCCGCAGCTCGCGCGTTCCCGGTTCCTGCGGGAGATCGAGGACCCGCATCCCACCGCCGGCGTCACCTACGCCGACCGGCTGCCCATCTACTTCGAACGCACGCCCTGCGACCGCTACGAGCGTACGAGGGAGATCGGAGAGGACAACGCCGAAGTGCTGTCGGATTGGTTGGGGATGTCGGCGACAGAGGTCAGGGACGGGGAAGATGCTGGCTACCTGACCTGAGGCCGCACGCTCCTTGATGACAAGACGCGACGATCAGCCAGATGACCGCCAACTCGCCCCCTCGATTCACCGAACGGCAAGGGCAGTACCTCGCCTTCATACACGCTTACACGAAGATTCACACGCGCCCGCCCGCACAGGCCGACCTGAGCCGCTACTTCCGGGTCACCCCTCCGACCGTTCACCAGATGCTCCTAACGCTGGAGCGGAGGGGCCTCTTGCGACGGACGCCCGGGCAGGCGCGCGCCATTGAAGTACTCGTCCCTACCGAGGATCTACCTCCATTGGATTGAGGCGGTCCGCGGGCGAACGCGCTGACCGTATCAGGACTCGCGCGTGGCCATGTAGGCCGCGAACAGGCCCGGATGGAGCGTGCGCAACTCCGCGCGCAACGCGACGCTCGGCAAGCCTTCCTCGCCCTGTAGCGCGCGCAATACGTTGAAGGTGCGCGCCGCATCGTCGCTCTCCGACGCCTCCGGCAGGCTGGCGGCCAGCCTCGGCTCGGCGATGAGCAGCCAGGCGGGGAACCACGCGGGCGCGAGGTCCTCTTCGAGCACATCCGAGTTCTGTGCTTCGCGCCATGCCCCCGCCATGGCCCGATCAGGGAACCCGGGCGCGCGAATTCGCCTCTCGAAGGCCTTCGGGTCGAGCCGGCACAACGCGAACCAGCACTCCCTCGCCGCCACACGTTCGTTCAGCGCCCAGTATGCCTCTGCCAGTGTCGCGACCAAGTCCGGGTTCGAGGCGTGTTCGCGCGTCCCCCGAACCGTACGGACGACCGCCCGGCTATCGCCACACCGGGCCCAGGCGCGGCTGGCGTGCAGCTCCGGACGCACCGGGTCGAAAGCTACTCCCTCCAACGCACCGGCGACATCCCGCCACAGCGGCGCGAGAAACTCCCCGCCCTCCCGGGCAAGCAAGGCCGACGCGGCCGGGAGCCACTCGCGCTCCAGCCGGGCCAGCCGCTCACCGGCGCTCGCCGGCGAGCCAACCGGCGGCGCCTCGAGGGCCGCGATCAGAGCTTCGGCGTGCGCAACCGAGCGATGCTCCGCCATCTGTCCCACGAGCCGTTCAAGCTCTCGGCGTGCGAGTGGGGCATCGCGTGCGAGCAGGGCGTCCCGCAGGGCCTGGATCGCCAGCGCGCCGGCGCTGTCCACGAACAGGTCGAGCTGGCACCCATCCGCCGGCGGTCGCCAAGTCGAACGGAGCAGGGCGTCCAGTTCCGGGTCGTCCACGCCCGGATACGACTCGCCACCTGACTCCTGCACTTCCAGCCCCAGGTGGGCCGCAAGGTCCCGCGCCTCGCCCAGCAGTTCCCCAACAGCGGGCCAATCGTCGACGGCAAGCCTGACGCGCGGCAGGTCCTCCCCGTGCCGGGCAGTCTCCTCCGGCTCACCCAGCAACCCGGAGACACGAAGCACATCAATGGCCGAGAACTCGCCGAGCTCGAGGAGCAGGCCGCAGACCGCGTCCATCAGTGGCGGCGCGACGAGATCGTCCGTTGGGCGCTTCATCCCTGGCTACGCACGAAACCGGGCCGGGTTCTTCCGACGGCCCGACGAAGGAAGCGTACATCCCGCGGACTGACCGAGCACATTGCCGGAGGATAGAGACGGGCCGGGTCGGGGCCCAACGTCAACGAGATCGATTGCTGCGTCAGCCGCCGGCAGGGCGGAGCGGATGCTGCCATCGAAGCCCTGCGAACCGGTTGAAGTCGGAGTCCGTCGAAACCATGGTGCATCCGTGCTCCATCGCGATCGCGGCGTGCTGAGCGTCGGCAACCAGCTTGCCTGTTGCGTTCGCCTCGCGGCACAGTTCCTCGAAGATGGACAGGTGATCGGGACCGGGACCGACGATCCGCGCCGTCGGTCGTTCCACAAGCGACGACACGAAGTCGAAAGCCGTCGCGAGGGTTGCCGGAGGATCGAAGATCCGGTGATTCGTGGCGACACGGACGAAACCGGACAGCACGAGCACGGACAGGGCGAACGGCTCCGGGCCCGTCGCCAACTGCGTGAGCCAGCGCACGTACTCGGCGTGCTCGGCGACCACATCCTCGAAGTGGGCGTAGATCAGGACATTGACGTCGGGGAGCAGCACCCGGCCGCTACCGTCTCAGGCCGAAAAGCGTTTCGTCGTCTTCGATATCCACGGACCTCGGCCGGTCCAGGTCAACACCGGACCGGGCGCGACTGCCAGACGTGGTGACCAACCTGAATGCCGGAGGTTCCGATGGCGCACGCTGCTTCAGCGCGTCGTCAAGGACCTTGGCGATGAACGCACTCACACTCAGATTCTGGGCGGCCGCCGCCCGACGCACCTGTTTCGAGAGCTGTTCGTTGAGCGATATTGTCGTCCGCATGATGCAGAGCATAACTGGTCATCATCAACGCATCAACGCGTGTCGGTCAGCGGTCGGTCTCTTTGCGGTCGCGCGGTGGCGACCTGGACGCCCCAGGGGCGTTGACACGCGGCGAGGCTGGCGGAGAATGCCAAGTTACTCGTTGGGGCGCGCACGAGTCGGGAGCGATGGAACGCGGGTTCGAGGTGCTCGGCACCGTGCGCGATGTCGAGACGATAGCCGTCGGCGGCGGCGTGCGCGTCCGGCAGCACCTGCGTCGGACCTACGGGCGAGGCAGATGGCGCAAGATGAAGGGATACGCAACGGTGCGACTGAACAACGGCACGGTGGTGGAAGCCGAGGTTCATTGGTTCGAGGCACACGGTATTGGCCGCAGGGACCTCAAGATCAAGAGGCTGTTGGAATGAGCGAATTCGTAATCTGCATCGACAATCGAGGCAATCCGGCCAGCCTGATCGTCGGCAAGGCGTACCGGACGGTGGAAGACCCAGATGCCGAGGAGCGCGGCTTGCTCAGGGTTGTCGACGAGGACACATCGGAACCGGACGGCTACCTCTACGCAGCCTCGATGTTCGCGCCAGTGGAGTTGCCCGACATAGCCAAGCGGGCGCTTTCGGCGACCGTTAGCTGACGGTAGCCAGGCTCCTACCCCCGCCCCACGAACGGCATCTGCGTCGCCATCACCGTCATGAAGAGCACGTTGGTGTCGAGGGGCAGGTTGGCCATGTAGACGACCGCGCGCGCCACGTTGTCGACGTCCATCGTCGCCTCGGCCCGCACCGATCCGTCCGGCTGCATCACGCCCTCGCCCATCCGGGCCGTCATGTCCGTGTAGGCGTTGCCGATGTCGATCTGGCCGCAGGCGATGTTGTGCGGGCGGCCGTCGAGGGCCGTCGCCTTGGTCAGGCCCGTCATGCCGTGCTTCGTGGCGGTGTAGGGCGCCGAGTTGGGGCGCGGGGTGTGCGCCGAGATCGAGCCGTTGTTGATGATGCGGCCGCCGGGCGGATTCTGCGCCTTCATCATGCGGAACGCGTGCTGCGTGCACACGAAGGCGCCCGTCAGGTTCACGTCCACGACCTGCCGCCACTTGTCGACGGCGAGGTCCTCGAGGGGCACGGGCGCGGCGCCGCAGCCGGCGTTGTTGAAGAGCACGTCGAGCCGCCCGAACCGCTCCTTCGTCGCGGCGAAGAGATGTGCGATCGAGGCGTCGTCGCTGACGTCCGTCGGCACGACCAGGGCCCGCTCGGCGCCGCCGGATTCCTCGACGGCGGCGTGCAATCGCTCTTCGCGCCTCCCCGCGAACACAACCGCGTAGCCGTCTTCCAGGATGGCGAGGGCCGAGGCCTTGCCGACACCGCTGCCGGCGCCCGTCACGATGGCCACGCGATGGTCGTTTTCGCTCATGCCGCACCCCCCGAAAAGGCGGCGCGATGCTAACACGCGGTCGTCCGTCTCGAGGCGGTCACCCACGTGCACGAAGCGTCTCCGCCATTTCGCGTAACCCGACCCCCTCCGCGGTTGCCGAAGCAGGAAACCGCCCCCTCTTCCGCGTAACTACGGCTGCCTGCCCCGTGAACACCGCCAGTACCGGGACGATATCCGCGAAAATTGTCTATGACATGGACAGTTTTCTGTGATGGCACCGTTCTCCAAGCGCAACGCCGAGGTGGGCGCTCTGACGCGTGGGCCCTTGAGGGGGCGCGCAGGGGTAGTGGATTAGCCGCGCAGGGGTAGTGGATTAGCCGCGCAGGGGTAGTGGATTAGCCGCGCCGACAACAGTCCGAACCTGACGGAACGGACTGCCGAAAAAAGAAGGTCGCTGTTGTTGCCGGCCGGTTCGCAGTTTGGCAGCGTGGCTGCGGAATTCCCTGATAGAGCAAGGAGCCTGCAATCCATGTCGAAGCGGAATCCGATAATACCCGCCAAGCCCCTAGCCGAACAACTCACCCTGGCGAAGAGGGTTTTCACCACCGGGGCGTTCGCGCGCGTTTTCGGCTTCTGCGCCGTCGTGCTCGTCGCCTCGTCGGCCGCCGCCCAGGTCAAGGGAGCCTGGCTCGACCAGGTCATGGAGTGGTTCGTCGAGGCCGGCGAGGAAGTGACGCCGAGCCATGTCTACCAGGCCACTGCGGACCTGATCGCCGAGATACGCATTCTGCGCGGCGAACTCGGGGCGAGCGACTACCCGGTCGAGGCGGAGCGGCAGGAAGACCGCGCTCCGGTCCACGTCTACTCCAAGACCCTCGAAGTCATGGGCAAGGTGTCCCGCCTGCAGCGCCGGTTGGGCCTCCCGCCGGCCGAAATCGGCCAGATTCCGATCAAGGAGATCGTGCCCCGCGACGTGCTGGAGAGCACGGTGGGCCTCCTGATCGAGACCCGCAGGATCAAGCAGCAGATGGTCATCGAGACGGAGATCGAGCCGGCGCCGTTCGTCGGCGGCAAGACCCCTTCGATGGCCTACAAGAACCTCGCGGACGCCTCGTTCCTGCTCGACGGGCTGGTCGGCCGCCCGCTCACCCCTGACGACGTGTTCTGGAACACGCAGCACATCCTGGACGAACTCGAACTGATCGCCGCGAAACTCCGCGTGCCCCTGGAGCTGACCCCGCCCCCCGTCGAGGGGTCCAAGACCCCGAAGGATGTCGCCCAGCAGGTGCTCCGCGCGAGCTACAAGGTGGTCAACCTCCAGATGCGGCTCGGGATGGACGCGTCGAGCGTCCCGCAGCTCACCCTGGTGCGCGTGACGCCGTCCGAGGTCTTCGACGCGACGAGCATGCTGCTGGCGGAGATGACCCGCATCAAGGTCCACCTGGACATCAACGTGCCCCGCGACATCCACCCGGAACCGCGGATGAAGACGCCGACGGACCTGTTCGGGCAGATCCTGCTGATCATTCGCAACCTGGACCTGATGACCGC
>JAPPHP010000072.1:0-7058 GCA_028821035.1 Gammaproteobacteria bacterium
TCCGCACCGCGCCGTCGACCAGGCGTGAACCGATCTGCGCGAGCTTGCCGCCGACGTTCGCCCGGGCGCCGTACGCGAGCAGGGTTCCTTCGGGCGTTTCGGTGAGCGTGACCGAAGCCTCGCCCTTGCCGAAGCCGGCGGCGCCCCCCTTGGCCTCCACCTGAAGGCCATAGCTCTCGTACGGTTGGAGGTCAACGAGCGAGACGGTGCCCCGGAAGGTCGCGCTGACCGGACCGATGCGGGTCCGCACCACCCCTTCGAAGCGGTCCTCCGCAACGCGGCTGAGCGACTCGCATCCGTCGATGCAGGAAGCCAGGACCTCCGGGTCGTTGAGCGCTTCCCACACCCGCTCGCGCGACGCCGGAATCCGGTACTCGCCCGACTGTTCCAACGCGCCCTCCCCGGCGGCGTCTGCCAACCGCGCTCGTCTCGTACCCTGGTGCTGCGCGGCGCTGCTTCCAACGCGGGCGCAACTCGCGCGCACTCTCGCACGTTTGGCGGGGGGCGGGCAATCGGTGGGTCCTGAGTGCCGCTGCTGCCCGGGACACCATGCATTGGCGAGGCCTGTGGCGCACTCCTGCCGACAGCCATCCGGCCACAGGACACGGTCGGAAGCACACACGCGGCGCGTGGGGTTGGATCGTGGACTGCGCGACTGTAGCCGAGCTCGTCGGCCGATTGGCCAATCCTGGTCAAAATCTCGCACCCATGCGCACAGGCTGAGCGAGTCAGCGCGTGACCCGGTGGAACCGTTGCGCGGCGATGCACGCGGGCGTGTAATGCGCGGCTTGGCACGCCGACGGCGCGGCCCAAGTCCCACGAAACGCCCGGCGACCCAAAGTGCATTCCTGGAGGTCCGAACGATGGCGACCCTGCCCCTCGAACACATCCGCGTCCTCGACCTGACCCGCATCCGGGCCGGACCGACCGCCGTGCGGCAGCTCGCCGACTGGGGCGCCGACGTCGTCAAGATCGAACGCCCGGGCGACACCGGCGGAACGATGGGCGGGGCGCGTCTCGGGCCCGACTTCCAGAACCTGCACCGCAACAAGCGCAGCATGGCCCTCAACCTCAAGGCGCCCGCCGGCAGGGAGGTCTTCCTCCGCCTCGCCGAGTCCGCGGACGTCGTCGTCGAGAACTACCGCCCCGACGTCAAGCACCGCCTCGGGATCGACTACGAGGCCGTGCGGACGCGCAACCCTCGAATCGTGTACGCCAGCATCTCGGGCTTCGGCCAGGACGGCCCGTACGGCAAGCTGCCGGGCTTCGACCAGGTCGCGCAGGGGATGGGCGGCCTCATGTCCATCACGGGCGCCCCGGGGCAGGGCCCGATGCGCGCCGGCATCCCGGTCGCCGACCTCGCCGCCGGGCTGTACACGGCCATCGGCATCCTGACGGCGATCGTGGCGCGCGAACGCTCCGGCGTCGGCCAGTGGGTGCAGTGCTCCCTCCTGCAGGCCCAGGTCGCGATGCTCGACTTCCAGGCCGAGCGCTGGCTGCTCGACCGCGAAGTGCCGGGCCAGGCCGGCAACGACCACCCCACCGCGATCCCGACGGGCGTGTTCGAGACGCGGGACGGCCACATCAACATCGCCGCCACCGGCGACGCCATCTACGAGCGCTTCTGCACGGTCATGGGCCGCCCGGACTGGATGACGGACCCCGCCTACGCCACGTCGGCCGCGCGCTCCGCGAACCGCGACGCGATGAACGCCGAGATCGCCGCCATCACGCGCACCCGTTCGAGCCGCGAGTGGATCGAGACATTCAACGCAGCGGGCGTGCCGGCCGGGTACATCTACTCCATCGACGAGGTGTTCGACGACCCGCAGGTGCAGCACCTCGGCATGGCGGCGCCCGTGCGCCATCCTGAACTCGGAGACATCGAACTGGTCGCGCAGCCGGTCCGCATGAGCGGCAGTGCGTTCGCCGTCCGGCAGCCGACTCCGGCGCTCGGCGAGCACACGCGGGAGGTGCTCGAGGAAGCCGGGTACGCACCCAGCGAGATCGACGCGCTGGCCGAAGCGAGGGTGATCTGAGCCTTGTCCGAGTCCGGCACCGAAGCGCGGCACGGCGGCTCGTAGAGTGTCGCCCAGTTGGACAGATAGCCCCGCTCCTGGGCAGAGGCGACCCCTCATGTGTTGTACCCTCTCTGCGCTGGCCGCAGAGGACTCGGATCGCCACTGCAGATGATCAAGAGCGTACGTTACGGGAGCCTGGAGGGCCCCTTGGCACGGTTGGATGACGCCAACTCCCGCGTAGTTGCTCGCGGCTGGGCCAACACGGACAATCAGGTAACTCAGGTCATCGTCAAACGAGTTCCGCACTTCGAACTCGTCCGGGAGGTGCTGTGCAACCTCCTTGCACAAGCAGTCGATCTTCCTGTTCCCGCCCCCTACGTCCTGGACACTCAAGACTCCGACTGGGACGGTGTCTCCGACCGCTTTGTCTTCGCAACGAGCTACGACGGTCACAGCAGCCTACTGGCCCGTAGCCGCATGAATCCGGTCCTCCGTGATGAACTCGGGCGATGGTCCAAGCTACCGGCGGCCATCGCCTTCGACGCGTGGATCGCGAACGAGGACCGAACCGCTTCGAACCTCTTGTTCGCTGGCCGTCGCGGGTTCCTGTTGATCGACCACGGCGACGCGTTGCCGAACCGGATACGGGAAGCCACGCAGGTCCCTAACGGCCTCGCCAAGCACTTCGTTGCCACCCACAGCGGGACGAGCCCTTTCGAACTCGCGGATCGGGTCAAGGCAGCGGCGGTCAGCTTTGGCCACGTGAACTTCACACAGCTGAAAACAGCCGCTTTATTGGGCAACTGGGAACGTGAACATCTATTCGACCCGTGCGTCGATCTGCTAACGGCGCGTCTGAACAGGCTGCCGGAACTGATTGAAGGAGAGTTTCGTCTCGGCCAAGGCCAACTGCTTGCATGATTTGGAGGGTCCCATGACCCGTTGGGCACCGGTTTTGCTTGAACCCATTCCCGGCTCACAGGAGCGGGTCGTAATCGCAATCGCAGCCGTCAGCGAAGGCGAGGTGCGATGCTCACCGACCATAGATCCCGCGACGGCGGGCGCTGTGTTCCGTGACGATCGCCGGTACGTGCTCGATCTGATCGAGTTGACGACTCGCAGCATGCGCGAGCACCTGCTCCACAACCCTTCTCTCGAGGCTTGGCCGCCTCCGGTTGAGAGCGTCTTCCTCGGCAGGGAGCAGGAGACGAGCGCATCCGATGTCGACGAGGTTGTCCGGCGCGCCGCAGCGATGTCGTCGATATTCCACGCGGACTACCTCAGACCGCAAGCCCGGTCGCCCAAACCAAGGCGCTGGTCGGACGAAGTCACAGCCCTGGTGACGGAACGGAACGACCGCTTGACCGACAACCTGAGCGTAAGGGTACACATCGGGGGTCACGATGCCCCGGCACAATTCACCTTCCTCAACCGGTACTTCGCCGCGAACCTCGTGACGTTCTCGAAGGGCAACCTGAAGCGCCGCCTCGAGCGAGCGCGGGCCGACCTGTGGACGTTGAGTCTGCTCGCGGATGGACCGTTCATCTTTCGCCCGTCGCGGAGAGAACTGTTGACCGGTGCTGAATTCGCGGGCGAGGCAGCGGACTCCGTCGTCAGGGAGGCCATCGACGAGATCATGGACGAGGGGTCACGGAGGGATGTCGTGGTAACCGAGTTTGAGACACCCAGCGCGGTGGCAGAACACATCCTGACTCACGCGATCGCGTAAGCCACAAGCCGCGTTACCCCCGCTTCAACTCCCGCATCGCCTCCGCGAGCAGCAGCGCGTCATAGGCTGCCAACGTCTCCGTCCGGTCACGCGGTACCGCCACGTCGGGCTCGATGCCCGATTCGTGGATCGACCGGCCGTTCGGCGTGAAGTAGCGGGCCGTCGTCAGCTTGATCGCGCGCTCGTTGGTGAGGGGCAGTACGGACTGCACGGATCCCTTGCCGTAGCTGCGCGTCCCCACCACCACCGCGCGGCCGTGGTCCTGCAGGGCGCCGGCGACGATCTCCGAGGCCGACGCGGAGCCGCGGTTGATGAGCACGGCCAGCGGGGCGCCGTTCAACACGTCCGTGCCGCTGGCGGTGAAACGCACTTCGCTCGACGCGTCGCGGCCCTCGGTGTAGACGATCAGTCCCCGCTCGAGAAAGGTGTCCGCGACGTCGACCGAAGCGCCCAACACCCCGCCCGGGTTATTGCGCAGGTCGAGGACGAGGCCATCGAGGGCCGCGCCGGTCTCCTCCTCCAGGCGCCCGACCGCCTCGAGCACGTGGTCGGGCGTCGCGTGCTGGAACTGCGAGATGCGCAGGTACCCGTACCCCGGCTCGATCAGCCGCGAGCGTACGCTGACGACACGGATGGTCTCCCGGACGAGATCGAACTCGAGCGCGGAGGCAAGTCCTTCGCGCCGCACGCGCAGCGCGACCGGAGTCCCCGGCGCGCCGCGCAGGTCGGAGACCGCTTCGCCGAGCCGGCGCCCTTTCAGCGACATGCCGTCCACCTCGACGATCACGTCCCCGGCCTGCATGCCGGCGCGCGCGGCCGGCGTGCCGTCGATGGGCGCGATGACGGTGAACCAACCCTCCACGAGGCCGACCTCCACGCCGATGCCCCCGAACTTGCCGGTGGTCTCTTCCTTCAGGTCGTCGAACTCTCCGTCGTCGAGGAAGGTGGAATGGTTGTCCAGGCCGCGCACGATGCCGCGGATCGCGTTCTCGACCAGCGTCTCCTCCGGGATGGGCTCCACGTAGGAGTCGCGCACGTGCCGGACGATAGCGGGCAGCGACGCGACCTCTGACGGACCCCGGAGATAGCCGCGCTCGAGGAGCAGGACGAACGCGCCCACGCCTAGCACCAGCCCCGCCGCCATGCTGACGATGAGGCCGAGGAGCGTGAAGGGGCGCAGCAGCATGGCGGATCCCGCTCCGGATCAGGCGCTCCGGCCGCCGAAAGCCGCATCCAGCGCGGCGATGTGTTCCGGTGTCGTCCCGCAGCAGCCGCCGACGATCCGGGCGCCGAGCCGCACCCAGTCGCTGGCGTGCGCGGCGTAGTCAGCGGGCGTCACGTCCTGGTCCTTCCGCCAGTTCGGCGGTTCGAACTCCCCGATCTCCGGGTAGACGCCCAGCGGCCCCGACCAGCGCTCCCGCAACATCGCGACCGCCTCCGGCACGGCGGCGATCTCGCTGTGCATGATGTTGACGACGGCGGGACCCATCGGGATCAGGGCGTCCAGCGGCTTCGCGAAGTCCAGGTTCGGCAGATCGAAACTCACCAGGCCCTCTCCGTTCGGCCGACGCCGACAGCTCACCCCCAACCACACCGGCAGGCCGGTCTCGAGCGCCGCCTCCATCGCGCGGACGGCATGGCGCGTGTCCTGCAGCATCTCGAGGGCGATGAGGTCGACCCCGGAGTCCGCGAGCAGCGTGGCCAGCTCCCGGAGTGCGTGGAGCTCCGCCCCCGGCGGGGGATAGTTGGCCGCTTCCATGCCCGGCGGCAGGTTGGAGATCGAACCCGCGATCGCGACGTCCTTGCCGGATGCGTCCCGCGCCTCCATCGCAAGCCGCACCGCCCCGCGGTTGATGGCCTCGAACTCGTCGCCGACGCCCGCCGTCTCCAGCAAGAAACGCGTCGTGCCGAACGTGTTGGTGATGATGACCTCCGCGCCGGCGTCGATGTAGGCCTCGTGGACTTCCCGCACGACCGTGGGATGCGTGTGTACCGCGAGCCCGGACCACGCCGCCATGCCCATCGGCACGCCGCGCCGCTCGAGTTCCGTCCCGGTACCGCCGTCGATCACGAGCACTTCGTCCCGATCCAGTCTGTCCTGCCAGGTCGCCATTTGATTCCCTACTGATTTCGCTCCAGCCACGCGATCGGGTTCGTCGGGCGGCCGTTCGCCCGCACCTCGAGATAGAGCCCGCTCTCGGCCTGACCGCCGCTGCGTCCCGCCGCCGCGATGGGCTCTCCCCCTTCCACCCAGTCACCGACCTCCTTGAACAGCACGTCCGCGTTCCCGTAGAGGGACATGTGGCCGTCGCCATGGTCCAGGATGGTCAACAGTCCGAACCCCCGCAACCAGTCCGCGAACACGACCCGGCCGCCGTGGATCGCCTTCACCTCGGTCCCCGGACGCGCCTCGAAGTAAACCCCTTCCCATTGCAGGCGTCCCCCGGCACGGGGCTGACCGAAGTGTCTGACGACCCGCCCCGCCACCGGCCAGTTCAGGCGGCCCCGGCTCTCCGCGAACTGCGTCGCCTCCGCCTCGCGCACCCGGCGCCGCAGCTCCGCCAGCAGCGCTTCGAGCCGCGCGCGGTCCTCGGTCAGCCGTCTGCGCTGCGCCTCCCGGTCGCTCACCTCCCGCGACAGCCCGTCGATCAGGGACTCCCGCTCATCGCTGCGGGCGGCCAGCGTCTGCCGCCGTCGCGCCAGCTCCTCCTGCTGCGTCGCCAGGAACTGCCGGCGGTCCAGCGCCGCGCGTTCGTTCTCGCCGATGGTCACCAGGACCTGACGATACTCCTCCAGGGCGTCCAGACGTGCCCGGTTGAAGTATCCATGGTAGCGGATCATCCGGTCGAAGGCCGTCGGGTCGTCCTGGTTCAGCAGCACCTTGAAGAAGTCGCGTCCCGAGTAGCGGTAAGCGTCCCGCACGTGCGCGGCGATGCGGCGGGCCTGCGTCATCCGCCGCGCCTCGATCTCGACCCGCTCCTCCGCCAATTCCGAGAGCTTTGCGCGGGTCCGGGCCAGCTCGGCATCGACCTCTCGGAGCCTGCCTCCCGCGGCGGCCACGCCGCGGTCCGCCGCCGCAAGATCGCGTTGCAGATCCGTCATGCGCCGGTCCGCATCGTCCAGCCATGCATCGAGCGCGTTCAATTCCTCCACTACCGCGTCGAGTTGTCGCTCCGTCCCCGCCTGGTCCTCGGCGCCGTGGACGTGCGGCCCCCGGGGGGCCCCCCCCCCCCCCCCCGGCGGGGGCGCGGGGCCCCCCCCCCCCCCCGCAACCCCCCCCCCCCCAACGGGGGTTTTTTTTTTGGGGG
>JAPPHP010000072.1:7068-11852 GCA_028821035.1 Gammaproteobacteria bacterium
CGAGTTGTCGCTCCGTCCCCGCCTGGTCCTCGGCGCCGTGGACGTGCGGCCCGCCGGCGCACAAGGCGCCGGCCAGGGCCGTAGCAGCGAGACGCCGCAGCGCAGTCAAGCCTCGCGCCGCAAAGGCTGTTTGTTTGTGAGGGGTTCCAGCAGCGAGCGTCCCTGCATCTCCGCGGGTTGGGCGAGACCCATGAGCTCGAGGAGCGTCGGGGCGACATCCGAGAGCGTGCCGCCGGCGTCCAGCCGGACATCGCCCGGCCCGACGTACACCAGCGGGACGAGCTCGGACGTGTGCGCCGTGTGGGCCTGGCCGGTGGTCGCGTCACGCATCCGCTCAACGTTGCCGTGGTCCGCGGTGATCAGGCAGTGCCCGCCGGTCCCCTGGACGGCCGCGACGATGCGCCCGAGACAACGGTCCACCGCTTCCACTGCCCGCACGGCGGCGTCGAAGTCGCCGGTGTGGCCCACCATGTCCGCGTTCGCGTAGTTGCAGACGATCGCGTCGTAGACCCCGGACTCGATGGCGGCCACCAGCCGGTCCGTCACCTCCGGGGCGCTCATCTCTGGCTGCCGATCGTAGGTCGCGACCTGCGGGGACGGCACCAGCACGCGGTCTTCCCCCGGGAAGGGCTGTTCGCGGCCGCCGGAAAAGAAAAAGGTCACGTGGGCGTACTTCTCCGTCTCCGCGATCCGCAACTGGCGCATGCCGAGACCGGAGAGGTGCTCCCCGAAGGAGTTCCGCACGATCTCGGGTTCGAAGGCGCACGCGGCGGGGATGTCGTCCGCGTAACGGGTCAGCGTGACGAAGTCGGCCAGCCGGGGGCGCCGCACCCGCGGGAACGCGTCGAAGCCGTCCTCCACGAACGCCCGGGTGAGCTGGCGGGCACGGTCGGCACGGAAGTTCATGAAGACGACGACGTCGCCGTCCCGGACGTGGCCGCCCAAGGGGAAGTCGCGGACCATCGTTGGCCGCACGAACTCGTCGCTCTCTCCCCTTCCGTAGGCCGCCTGCAAGGCGTCGGCCGCACTGGAACCCCAGTGGGAGACCGATGCCCCGGTCAGCATGTCGAACGCCGTCTGTACCCGTTCCCACCGCGCGTCCCGATCCATGGCGTAGTAGCGCCCGCAGATCGACGCGACGCGGTCCCCGAAGCGCTCGAGGCTTGGCGCTGCGCTGCGCGGCGGCGTGTCCCGCCCGTCGAGGAAGGCGTGCAGGCAGACGCGGACACCGGCCCGCTCGGCCATCTCGATGAGCGCCGCGATCTGGTCTTCGTGGCTGTGCACGCCGCCCGGCGAGACCAGGCCGAACACATGGAGCCGACCGCGCCTCGCCTTGTCGATCGCCGCCGTCAGCACGGGGTTGGACGCGAAGCCGCCGTCCTCGACGGCGCGGTCGATACGCGACAGGTCCTGGTGCACGACCCGCCCCGCCCCGAGGTTCATGTGCCCGACCTCGGAGTTGCCCATCTGCCCGTGCGGCAACCCGACATCGCGGCCGGACCCGGAGATCAGCGTGCGGGCGCTCCCGCCCCACAGGCCGTCCCAGTGCGGGGTGCTGGCGACGTGGATGGCGTTGTCGTCCGCGGGCTCCGCATGGCCCCAGCCGTCGAGGACGACGAGCAGCGCTGGAAGCATCGAGGCACCCCGGCCTTACAAGAGATGGCGCATTATCCTGCGAATCCCGGCAACGGGACACCGGGGCGGGACCGGCCCGCTATAATCCCGCCGCTTCCGCGACGCCCACGCACGCCGTCCATGGACCAGTTCTTCGAGTTCATCGCCAACCATCCGTTCCTCGCCGGCGCCTTCGTCCTGCTCCTCGCGCTGTTCGTGCGCAACGAGATGCGCCGCGGCGGGCAGACCGTGACCGCACAGCAGCTCGTGGACCTGATCAACCGCGAGGGCGCCGTCGTCGTCGACGTGCGCGACAAGAAGGAGTTCCGGGAGGGCCACATCGTCGACTCCCTCAACATTCCGCACACGTCGCTCGGCGACCGGCTGCGCGAACTTGAGAAGTACCGCCAGAAACCGCTGGTGATCGCCTGCAAGATGGGTCAGCACTCGGGCGCCGCCGGCACGATGCTGCGCAAGGCGGGCTTCGAGAACGTCGCGCGCCTGCGCGGGGGGCTGACGGAGTGGCGCGGCCAGAACCTGCCGGTGGTCAAGGGGTGACCTGAGTGGCCGCCGGCGATCCCACCGCTACCCCCGGCGTGGCCCAGTCGGCCGCCCGCATCCAGGTCGAGCGCATCTACCTGAAGGACCTGTCCTTCGAGTCGCCCCAGGCCCCGGACATCTTTCGCGGCGAGTGGAAACCGGACGTGCAGCTCGACATCAACACCCGGGCGAACCGGCTCGACGGCAGCCGGTTCGAAGTGGTGCTGACCGCCACCCTGTCCGCGCGGCTCGACGCCGAGGGCGGGGGCGAGCCTCGCACCGGACTCATCGTGGAGGTGCAGCAGGCGGGCGTGTTCCTGGTGGAAGGCGTGGAAGGGCCGCCGCTGCAGCAGATCCTGGCGATGGCGTGTCCGGACATCCTCTTTCCCTACGTGCGCGAGACGGTGGACAACATCGTGGTCAAGGGCACGTTCCCGCCCTTCATGCTCGCGCCGGTCGACTTCGCCGCGCTCTACCGGGAGGCCCTGCGGCGCCACGAGACGATGGCGGGCGAGAAGGAGAACTGACCCGCCGGGCGCCGGTTCGCTACCGGAAGTCCAACTGCCGCCAGGCCTCGTAAACGGCCACGGCCACCGCGTTCGAGAGATTCAGGCTGCGCGAGCGCGCGCGCATGGGAATGCGCAACCGGCGATCGGGCGGGACGCTTTCGAGCACGTCGCCGGGCAGGCCGCGCGACTCCGGCCCGAACAGGAGCGCGTCGCCGGCCCGATACGCGACTTCCGTGTGGGGCACCCGAGCCCGAGCGCTGAAGGCGAACACGCGGGGTGGACGCGCCCGCTCGAGGTACGCGCCCAGGCACGGGTAGACGCGCACGTCGGCGTACTCCCGGTAGTCGAGTCCCGCCCGCCGGAGCCGGACGTTGTCGAGTTCGAATCCGAGGGGTTCGATGAGCGCGAGGCCCGCCCCGGTATTGGCCGCGATCCGCATGATGCTGCCCGTGTTGGGCGGAATCTCCGGCTGGTAGAGGACGATGTCGAGCATGCGGGCGCCGGCGGCGTGAACACGGGTCCGGCGGCAGAGTATATTGACGGGCTTACCGAGCGATGCGGCCCGCCCGCCCGAAAGCGCGGGCCGACAACCTTAAGAATGGAGGATTCATGACCGACGAGCCAGGCAATCACTACGGATTCCAGCTCCCGGACGAACTCATCCTGATGCGCGACCAGGTGCGGCGGTTCATGCGCGAGGAGGTCAAGCCCATCGAGGACAGGCTGCCCCACGATGCCACGGTCTGCGCACGCGAGGACCGGGTGCGCCTGCGTGCCATCGCCGAGGAGATGGGGCTGACGCGCCTCACCGTACCCGAGGAGTACGGCGGCAACCCGGTGAGCGCACTCGCGCGCGTAATCGTCGCCGAGGAGTCCGCGAAGTGCCGGCTCGGCGCCTACAACCCGGCCCTCGGCGCGTTCGGCGGCGGCGCCCCGAACATCATCTGGGGCGGTACGCCCGAGCAGATCGAAAAGTATGGAATCCCCTGCGTGCAGGGCAGGAAGCGCGCGTTCGTAGCGATCACGGAGCCGACCGGTGGCTCCGACCCGCGCAACAACATCACCACGCGCGCCGAGAAACGCGGGGACGTGTGGGTCCTGAACGGACGCAAGATGTGGATCACGGCGGCCAAGGGCGCCGACTACGGCATCGTCTTCGCCCGCACCAGCGACGGCGGCGACGGGGTTCCACCCCAGCACACGGCGTTCATCGTCGAACCCGACTTCCCCGGCATGGAGTTCCACGAGATCGAGGTCATCCGGGCCCTGTCGCCGTACGAGATCGTGCTGGACAACTGCGAGGTGCCGGCGGAGAACGTGCTCGGCGAGGTCGGCCACGGCTTCGGCGTCGCCCAGAGGTGGCTCGTCGACGGCCGCATCCCCTACGCCGCCGGCTGCATCGGGATCGCCCAGGAAGCCCTCGACATGGCCTGCGGCTGGGTCAAGCAGCGGCCCACGCGCGGCGGCATGCTCGCGGACCGGCAGGCCATCCAGTGGATGATCGCCGACTCGGAGGTCGAGTTGCGGGCCGCGCGGATGCTCGTCTACGACGCCGCCTCCAAGGTGGACGCCGGGCAGCCCGGCAAGGTCGACGCCTCGATCTGCAAGCTCTACGGCACCGAGACCGCCGGCCGCGTGGTGGACCGCGCGATCCAGATGTTCGGCGGCATGGGCGTGGCCAAGGAGATGCCCCTGGAGCGCTGGTACCGCGAACTCCGCGTCAAGCGCATCGGGGAGGGACCGTCGGAAGTGCACCGCATGGTGATCGCGCGGGACAAGCTGCGCAACACGGACGGCGGCATGTACTTCGGTTAGCGCCGGGGCAGATGCGACAGACAAGGAAGGAAGGCGCCGCGCCGCCCGAGCGCGGCTTCGAAACCCGGGCCATTCACACCGGCCAGCCCCCCGACCCGGGAACGGGCGCGGTCAACGTCCCGGTCTACCTGACCTCCACCTACGCCCAGTCCGCGCCGGGCGTCCACCAGGGATACGACTACTCCCGCACGGCGAACCCCACGCGGGGCGCGTTCGAGCGCTGCCTGGCCGACCTCGAAGGCGCACGGCGCGGCTTCGCGTTCGCGTCCGGCTGCGTGGCGACGACGACCGTCATGCACCTCGTCA
>JAPPHP010000008.1 GCA_028821035.1 Gammaproteobacteria bacterium
AACGTGACGAGCTACCACTGCCACCGGCGCCTGAAGACCCAGGAGGCGTACCAGTGGCGCGTGACGCAGGAGATGCTCGACCGGAACCCGCCGGAGTTTGCACGCCTGGTGGCCGCCGACGACCAGATGGGCTGGGACGAGCGCGGACCCGACTACTCGCGCCTCATGAAGTACGGCAGCCCGCAGATGAAGAAACGCTTCCTGGAACGGCGCGGGAAGCGGGAGCGGGACGCGGCCTGATCGGGCTCGCGCGCGGCGTCAGGGATCGCCGCTGCCCGATAACCGGTCGCGTCGCAGCGCCTCGAGTTCCTCGCGATTGAGGTCGATGCGGCCCTGCGCGGCGTACTGCGCCTGCTCGTCCGTCGTGACGAACACGGGGCCGAATTCCTTGAGGACGCCGCATCCGCGCGCGATCACGCGGAGCGTACGGCCGGTGATCTCCCACTGGTAGTCACCGTACGCGCCTCCGAAAGAGGTGCTCATCGGAGCGGGGGGCGTATCACGGCCCCAGCAGCGCCAGGGCCATCGACGCCCGTTCGCGCCGCCGTTGGTGGGGGTCCCAGTGGATGGGTTTGGTGAGGTGCGTACGGGGGCGTTCCCGGGAGCCGGGGAAACGATATTCCGAGCCAAGGTAGAAGT
Organism: Gammaproteobacteria bacterium; assembly: GCA_028821035.1. Classification (GTDB taxonomy): domain Bacteria; phylum Pseudomonadota; class Gammaproteobacteria; order Pseudomonadales; family Azotimanducaceae; genus VXNE01. Next base: position 640 of record JAPPHP010000008.1, read on the forward strand.
TGAATGGGGGCGCCCACGGAGCGCGTCGATAAGCGACGCGCAGGTAGTTCACGGCGTCGCCGGCCTGCCCGGTGTGCAGGTACACCACGCCGAGTCCGTAGGCGGCGCCGACGCTGTCGGGTTGCGAGCGCAAAGCCAGCCGGTAGTGACGCGCGCCTTCGTCCCACGCACCGAGACACTCGGCCGCCGTACTGCCGCGGCACTCCGCCACCTTGACTTCGCCCATCCGCACGTTGGCGGCGGAATGCCCGGGCTCGATCGCGAGCGCGCGATCGACGACGTCCCTCGCCCCGCGGGGATCGTCCTCCGTGAGGGAGAGGCCGACAAGGGCGTCGACGTGGTCCGGGTCGCTCTCCAGGATGCGGGCGAACAGGTCGCGGGCGTACTTCGGATTCCGGGACACCGCAGCCATGGCGAGTTCCTGGCGGACATCGGTCTCGGCCAGGCACCCGTCGTCGCTTACGTCCGGTTCGGCGGCCGGGACGGGCAGGCGTTGCGTGGGCAGGCCGCGCCGCCTGGCGTACTGCCGCAACTGCCGTTGCAGCGTCTCGGTGCCGGCCCCCAGCGCCTCCTCCATGGCCTGGGCCGCCGACATGCCCGTGTCGACGTTGTCCAGCATCGCCGGGATGCCCTCGTGGTATGGCGGCAGGCCGGCCAGGTGTCCGAAGTGGAGCATGTGGGCGAACAGCCATGCCCTGGCATAGAGGCGCATCAGGTCGTGCCGCGCCCAGTCGAGTTCATAACGCTCGTCGAGCAGGTCGCGGACGCTCATCCGGGGCAGCCGCACCTCCTCGAGCACGCGTTCGGGAACGTATCCCACGGTGACCGCGTCGTCGCCGATACGCATCGTCGAGAGGAGGCTCGCGAACCCCTCCTCGTACCACACCGGGAAGTTGATGCCCTGGCGGCTCCGCATCAGGTAGTGCGTGTACTCGTGGAACGCGGTCTGGTTCGCGACCGAACCGCGTGCATCGGGGCCGAACACGAGGGTGTGCCGCTCGAGCCCGGACTGCATGAAACCGGCGATCTGCCGCACTTCGAAGATGCGCTGGAAGTCGCGGGCGCGGCGGAAGGCGACGATCTTGAGCGGTGGCGGCGCGGGAGACTGATGGCGGGGCACGAAGGCCTCGGCCGCCATCCGGAACCGCTCGAGGGATGTCGCGAGCTCCCGAGCCTGCCTGGGCGGGAGGTCACTGACCAGCTCGAACCGGTCCGTACGGACCTGGCACCATGTCCGCTCGGCGTCGTCCGCGTGCAGCGGTGCCGAAACCAGGGCGCTGACGAGCAGCGCGGCGGCCGTGCGTGCGAGCCTGCGGACGGGCCTTCCGGCCTCGCACGCGTTCGCCGGATAATGCCCGGGTTGCGACGAACGGCCCTGGTCATGGCGGGATGCATTGGGGGGCGCCTCCTCGCGGTGATGGCCGCGTGGCCGGCGTGGAGCGCCGAGCCGGTCGACTGGCTGCCGGCCTCCTGCAAGGCCGAGCAGACGGTTGGCATGCACGACTACCCGGGGGCGGAGGAGCGGTACCACGCGTCGGTGTTCTTCGAGGGCGCGTTCGAACTGCGGGAGAACGTGCTCTTCATGGAGCACCTCCTCGGCGAGGACGGGGCGCCGGTCGGCCTCTACGTCACCCTGGCCGGGGAAGACGGCGCAGAGACCGAGTTCGAGTGCCGGCCCGTGCGCGGCAGCGCCGGCAACGAGGGGTTCAGCTGCGTCAACAACCCGCCGTCGGAGATGCTCCTCGTCAACCCCGTTCGGGGACGCTTCACGCGCGCCGCGATTGGCGGCTGGACGTTCTACGGAGCGCGCGAGGAACAGCACGGTGCGTCGCTGTTCGTCGAGTACGGAAGATGCGTGCCGATGGCGTCGGACGAAGATGCGTCGAACGCGGCGCCGTGAAACCTGACGCGTCCCGGAGAGGGGAGCGTTGCCCGCCCGCCCTGTGGTCCCGCGCGGAGGGCTACCCGCCCGGCACTATTCCTCTTCGACGGTTTCGGCCAGTTCGAGGATCGCCGCGACCTCGGCATCAGCCGCCTCGGCCTTGGCGTCGATTTCCTTCTTCGCGGTGACGTTGATCTGCTCGATGGCCGCGAGCCGTTCCTTGACCTGCAGGGAGGCGACCTCGACGGGCGTGTCCGTCGCGTGGGCGCTGCCGGCGGCGAATAGCGCGGCGGCCAGGATCGTCGTGAGTGTCTTCATGTACGTACCCGTCTCGTTGACCCCGGCCCCGCATGGAGGTGAGGGCTTGACGTTGCCGGCCTTTATAGAGGGATTGCACGGCAATTGCCAGCGTTGCGGGAGCCTCGATGGACGCCGATGCTGTAGGCTTGCGCGCGTTCCGCATCGATGCAAAGGAGCTTCGCGATGACCCTGGACCTGGCGTTTCGTTCGGCGACGGACCTGGCCGAACTCATCCGTGGAGGGGAGATCAGCTCCGTCGAGCTGACCCGCCACTTCATCGAGCGGATCGAACGCCTCGACGGCGACATCAATGCCGTCGTGGTGCGCACCTTCGAACGCGCGCTCACGGACGCCGCCGCCGCCGACGCGGCCCAGGCCCGGGGCGACGCGACGGGGCCGCTCCACGGGTTGCCGCTCACGATCAAGGAGTCCTATGTCATGGAGGGCACCCCCGCGACATGGGGGATCGAGGCCCAGCGGAACAACTTCGCGACCGCCGACGGCGTGGTGGTCGGTCGCTTCCGGTCGGCCGGGGCGCACTTCCTCGGCAAGACCAACGTGCCCGTCGACCTGGCCGACGTGCAGAGCTACAACCCGATCTACGGCACGAGCAACAACCCCTGGAACCTCGAGCGCACGCCCGGCGGCTCGTCGGGCGGCAGCGCCGCTTCGGTGGCGGCGGGCTTCACCACCGTCGAGGCGGGATCGGATATCGGCGGGTCCATCCGCACGCCGGCCCACTTCTGCGGCGTCTTCGGCCACAAGCCGACCTGGGGCATCGTGCCCATGTCCGGCCACGAGATCGTCCCCGGCGTGCCCGACCCGGACCTCAGCGTGTGCGGACCGCTGGCGCGGGATGCCCGAGACCTTGCCCTGGCGCTCGACGTCATGGCGGGCCCCACGGAGCGCGAAGCGAGCGGCTGGCGCCTCGACCTGCCGGGACCGGGGTTCGAGTCGGTCGCCGACCTGCGCGTCGCGGTGTGGATGAACGAGGACATCTCCCCGGTCAGCGCCGAGACCGCCGAACGCGTGCAGCGGGTCGGCGAGGCGTTCGCGAAGCTCGGCGCCAGGGTGTCCGACACGGCCCGGCCCGACTTCGATACGCGCAAGGCGCACCTCGTGTTTCAGAACCTCGTGACCGCCGTGATGTCGAGCGGTCAGCCGGCGAGCCGTATCGAGAAGATCCGCGAGCGGGTCGCGACCCTGGACCCGGAGGACATGTCCGCGGACGCCGTTGCGGCCCGGGCGTCGGTCATGAGCCACCGCGAGTGGATCCGGCACGACTTCCGGCGCGAGCGCCTGCGTCGCGCGTGGGACGCCTTCTTCCGCGAGTGGGACGTGCTCGTCTGCCCGCAGTTCGCCGTGCCGGCGATCCCGCACGACCACCGGCCGTTCGCCGAGCGCACGACGGAAGTGGACGGTGAGGCGCGCCCGTACATGGAGTCCTCGTTCTGGTCAGGCATCGTGATCGCGTCGTACCTGCCGAGCACCTGCCTGCCGACGGGGCCGTCGAGCGACGGCCTGCCTATCGGGGTGCAGATCGTCGGCGCTCCCTACCGGGACCACACGACGATCGAGTGCGCCCGTCGGATCGCGGAGGAGATCGGGGGCTTTGTGCCGCCTCCGGCGCTGGCATCGTAGCGCGAACTCGCCCTCGCGTTGGAACTTTCGCTGGCGCGAACTCCTAAGGCGTAGCGGCCTAAGAACCTGTAACAATATTAGTTAATTCAACATTATAGCGGTCGGCAGCTCGATGCCATGATCCCGCTAGCGATCACCTCCCCGAGCCGGGATTCGATGGTCCCCCGGCGCCCCGGCGCTTCCCGAGACACCCGACTTCTCACGGTGGTGTTGGACCTTGATCGCCGTTGGCTCGGCGGTCGCTGATTCGCCGGTAACGGATGCAGGAACGTGCCCATCGCCTCGCGATACCACGATGATGCATTAAGGACCAGGACCTTCTCAGCGTCCTTGCGCGGGTCCAGGAAGCCCGTAGGGAGCTGCCCTTCCACCGCTTCCCAATGTGCCGGTCGGGTGCCGGCGGGCGTCTCCCAGCGTCGCTCACGGTAGCCGTCGCCGTGTTGATGCGCTTCGGGCTGCCCACCGCGTGCGAGGCCGCACGGGTCCTCCCTCCACCATCAAGCGGGGCTCGGCGCACGGAGTCCCGCCCGTCGAAGCCTGTGGCGAGCAACAAGCCAGTGAAAACCCTACTCCACGCCCCTGCCTATTCACGCGCGTGGGTCCGAACGCCCGACCGAACGCCTGGCCAGCGTGCGTCCCAGTCAGCGTGTAGACTCTGGGCGCAGGGCCTCGTTTGGCACCTCCGTGGTACGATTCTCGGATGGTCTGGAACTACAAGGTGGATTTGGCACAGGCGAAGAGGCTCGCCACGGCCTACGGGAAGAAGAACGACACTGACGTCGTCTTCGTGTTTGGCGATCTGTCTAGCGTGTCCCATTGGGACCTCCGCACCGAGGCGATCCGACGCCAGCACAGACGAGCGAACGTACTGGTCCTTCTGTCGACCGGCGGTGGGAGCCCGCATGCGGCATACGGAGCTGGGCGGTTCCTCCAAGACACCTACACGAAGGTGCAAGTGTTCGTGCCCACAGTCTGCAAGAGCGCCGGGACGCTCTTGGCGATCGCCGCACACGAGCTGCTCATGACCGATATCGGGGAGCTTGGTCCCATTGACATCCAGCAAACCCGGCACGACCAATGGGACTCCATCTCGGGACTGGTCGAGAACGCCGCCGCCAAGTCGCTGGAGGATGTCAGTAGCCGACTTTTTGCCCGACTAGTCGCGGAAACTAGGCGAATGGGACGAGTGACGTTCAAGACGGCCGCAGAAGCCGCCGTGCCCATCGTGACCGGCGCTTTGAGTCCAATCTACGCCCAGATCGACCCCTTGCGCTTGGGCGAAGCGGCGCGAGGACTTGAGATTTCCAAGGAGTACGCGCAGCGGCTCAACGAGGAGTCGCAGAATCTGGAGACGAACGCAGCGGAAAAGTTGGTCGCAGAGTACCCCGACCACAACTTCATGATTGATCGCAAGGAGGCCGACGAACTCTTCAAGCAGGTTCACGCCCCATGCGACGCATTGATGGCGATCCGGAGCCACCTCGGGCCCTTAGTGCACTCCGACTCTGGGCGGCGCGCATTTGTCACCTATCTGAACGATGATGACGAACAGACTAATGAGGAAACGACCGATGACCAAGCCAGCCACCCTGCTGCCGTACTCGAAGAAGACGGAGCTGCCGCCGAGGGAGAGAGCGCCGGCGACTGACGTCATGGCCCCCGCCCCACCTCCCACTGAGATGCCGCGTAGTCCGCGGATACCTCCGCCCGTGTCTTTCGGTGACGTCCAGACTTCTCGGGCCACTCCCACACCAGCTTGAGGTTACCGCGTTTCGCCCACTTGCGGGACCCATAGAACAGGGAGTTTTCATGTTGGAGTTGACGCGCTTTTGTTGGACAACCTGAGACTGTCGTCAGGACGTGTCACAATGACGAGGCGTTACTCGCCGGAGTACCGGTGGCAGATGGTGGAGTGGTATGCACGGGTCGCACGGCGGAGGAGTTGTCGCGGGAGTTCGAGTGCTCGGCGCGCCGATCTGCAGCTGCGCGCGGCAAGGCGGACGTTGACGACGGCCGCCGCTCGGACGGTCTGACGAGGGCGGAACGGGACGAGTTGCGGCGCCTGCGGCGGGAGAACCTGCCGCTCCCCTCGTCCCCCTCGACGTGCGCCAGCGCGAACTCAGAGAGCAGTTCATCCACGTCGTGGAGCCGCGCAGGCGCTGAAGCTCGACCGGAACGGGTGCCCCCGGCGACCGTGATTGGGAAGCCCTGTATCCGCTAGCGCGTGCCCTTGCCTCGACACGGAGCAAAGGCCGTTGCCGTCGATGTAGTGGCGGGGGCCGGCGGTGCTCATCATGGTGGCGCGCCGCAAACCCGCTACGCGGGCGTACCGGCATTAGTCAGTGTCGGCGCTGATCTCCGGCGCCGGTGGGCGGCGGCGGGTCCGCGCAGGGACCGGAGTGGTGGTGGAACATGCGCATGTCGCCGCCTTCCTTGACGAAACCGTTGGTGGCGACGCAGACGGAGCCGGGGAGTTCCTCGTAGCAGGTCACCATGACGACCGATTCGAACGCCGTAGCAGCGGCGTTGTAGAAGTCGATGCCCGACTGTTGCGGGTTGCCCAGGATCTGCCGCCAGCTCTGGACGATCTCGTCCCGCCCGACGAGGGCACGCCAGCCCGGGTGGATGCAGAGCGTCGGGTGGTCCGCCGCCCACAGGCGCTCCATGGCGTCGAAGTCCTTCTGGGTGAAGGCGAGATAGAACGTGTCGTTGGCGAAAAGCGCCTCTTCCTCGAGCGTCATGGTCCTTCCCCGGCGGCCGCGGTCCGGTCATCGGACCCGCCGACGCTGAATCTCCCGCGGCGTCAACGTGCGCACTATATGCGAAACTGCGCGGTGCTTCGGCGGAATGGGCGAGAACGTTGGCGGACCCGAGCATCCTGATCAGTTTCGACATAGACGGCACGCTGGTCGTGGGCGATCCGCCGGGCGTGCTGCCGATGGACCTCGTGCGTGCGGTCAAGGCGCAGGGCTGCGTGGTGGGAAGCTGCTCGGACCGGCCCATCAGCGCGCAGCGCGCGATCTGGCAAGCGCACGACATCGCCGTCGACTTCACGGTGTCGAAGCACATGCTGCCCGACGTCAAGGCGCGCTTCGACGCCGACGTCTACTATCACATCGGCGACCGGGAGGACCTCGACAAGCGCCCCGCCGAGCGGGCCGGGTTCGAGTTCCTCTGGCCCCACGAGGCCGCGGCCATGCCGTGGCTCGACGGGGGTGCGCTCCCCGACTGACCGACGATGCCGATCTCCCGTTCGGCCAGGAAGTGGTGGCGCAAGGCGACGCGACCGTCGCGCATCGTGCTGCACGGGCAGCGGGTGCGGGTCGCGTCCCCCCATATCGGGCCGACCACGCGGCGGGCGCTGCTGCGCGGGCGCTACGAGCGGCACAAGGTGCGTCAGCTCCGCAACCGCGTCGAGCCGAACGACGTCGTCCTCGACGTCGGTGGCGGCATCGGGCTGACGGCGCTCTATGCGGCTTCCATGGTGGGGGCCGAGAATGTCCTCTGCATCGAGGCCGACCCCCGTGCGGCGGCACTCGCGGAAGCCAACTTCGCGGCGAACGGCCAGGACATCGAACTGCTGCGCGCGGCCGCCGTGCCCCGAGGCGATCCCGCGGCAGTGGACTTCCACCTGAACGAGGAACTCGGACGCTCGTCCCTCACCCCGAAGGCGGGTGACGTCGAGACCGTGTCGGTCCCGACCGTCGACGTGGCGCCGCTGTTGCGGGGCCGCGGTGTGTCCGTCCTGAACGTCGCCGTCGAGGGCAGCGAGCGGGACCTGCTCGGGGCAATCGACGACTTCGCCGACGTGCGCATCCTCCTGCTCAGCGTCCACGAGCAGGTCGTGGGCTACGAACGCACGAACCGTCTCCTCGCGCGGCTCTTCGATGCCGGGTTCGCTCTCGACCTGCCGGACAGCCGGGGCCGTCACATTGCGCTGGCGCGTTATCGGTTCTCGTAGGCGCCGCTACGGATTGCGAACGGCGATGTCGATGAACTCCTCGTAGCGGTCGAGGATGCGGGCCCTTGAGAAGCGCTCCGCGTAGCGCGCCCGCGCGGCTTCCGCGAGTTCGGCGGCCAGCGTCCCGTCAGCCAGCACCTGGCCGATCCCGCGTGCCATGTCGTCGGCATCCTCGTTGGCGCAGAGCCACCCGGTCCTGCCGTGCTCGATGAGTTCGGCGGGGCCGTGGGTGTCCGTCGCAACGATGGGGCAGCGGTGGGCCCAGGCCTCCAGGACGATGTTGCCGTGGGGCTCGTGACGGGACGGACAGACGAACGCGTCGGCCGTACGGAGGAAGGCGTTCACGGGCGCACGCCAGCCCAGGAAGCGTACCCGTCCGTCGAGCCCGAGGCGTGTGCACAGGGCGCGCAGGGAAGCCTCCAAGGGACCGTCGCCGGCGATCCAGGCGTACGCGCCCGGAACCCGCGTCAGCGCGTGGAGGAAGACGTCGAACCCCTTGTTGGCGTGCAGGCGGCCACAGGTGAAGAGGAGCGGTGCGTCGCCCGGCGTGTCGAACGCGCCGCGGTCGAGGGGCTCGGCGTCGGTCTCGTCGACGAAGTTGCCGATGACATGGATACGGTCCCGCGGCACGCCGGCCGCCGCCACATGACGCGCGAGTCCCTCGGTGATGGGATTGAAACGCCGGCAGTGGCGGAAGTTGCGCATGGCGTAGAAACCGCCGAGCCGCGCGGCAACCGGGCAGATGCCGGACGGCGTCAACGGGCTGGCCCGGCTCATCCAGGCGATCGCCAGGTCGGCCCCCTCGCGGCGCAGGGTGCGCGCGATGCCGAACCGAGTGCGCCAGTCGAGGTGGCGCGCGCCGAACCGGAACGGGTACGTCGGCACGCCGGCCGCGGCGAGGGACTCGGCGCGCGTGCCCTCGGGCCGCACGATGGCGACCTGGGGAAGGCGCCGGTGGAGGGCGGGGACCAGGCGGTCGTAGAAGAGTTCGGCGCCGCCGTGGGCGCGCCCGGCGAGTATCTGGCCTACCTTGACAGTCATCCGATCCGCCTTGTATGGAGGAACCGCCAGGGGGAGTGTAGCGACCGCTGGCGGCTGTTCCATGCCCGGTCGGCGTGGCCGAGGGGGTTTTCCTCCCAATCGCGGTGGTCCGTACATGCACGTGGTTCAGATCCTGCCGGCGCTCGATGCCGGGGGCGTGGAGCGGGGGACCCTCGAGATCGGCGCGGCGCTTGTGCGGGCCGGCCATCGGTCCACGGTGATCTCCTCCGGGGGCAGGCTCGTCCCGGAACTGGTCGAAGGCGGTTCGGCGCACATCGAGATGCCCGTGCACGCCAAGCGCCTCCGGAGCCTGTCGCAGGTCGCAAGGCTGCGCAACGTGTTCTCGGGGCTGGGCGCCGACATCGTCCACGCGCGCTCACGGTTGCCGGCCTGGCTGGCATGGTGGGCCATCCGCCGGCTCGCCGTCGACCGCCGGCCGCGCTTCGTCACCACCGTGCACGGCCTGTACACGGTGAACGGCTACAGCGGGATCATGACACGGGGGGAGCGCGTCATCGCGATCTCCGCCGCCGTTCGAGACTACGTCCTGGCCAACTATCCGCGTTGCGACCCGGAGGCGGTGCGGCTGATCCACCGGGGCGTGGACGCGACGGACTTCCCCCGGGGCCACGTCCCCCCGGCCGCCTGGCGGGCGGCGCTGGGCGAGGAGTTCCCCGAACTCGTCGGCAAGCGGCTCCTGGTGCTGCCCGGGCGCCTCGTCCGGTGGAAGGGCGGGGTGACCTTCCTGCGGCTGCTGGCCGAGGTCATTCCGGGGCGCGAGGCCATCCACGGCGTGCTCGTGGGAGGCCCGGACCGGCCGCGCAGCGCGTTTCCGGCGGAACTTGAGCGGGAGTGCGAACGGCTGGCGCTCGGTGGGCGCGTCACCTTCGCCGGCCATCGGTCGGACCTGCGCGAGTGGCTGGCGGCGGCCGAGCTGTGCTTCAACCTGTCGACCCATCCGGAGCCGTTCGGACGCACGGTGATCGAGGCGCTGAGTCTCGGCACGCCCGTGGTCGCGTTCGACAGCGGAGGACCCGCCGAGACGGTGGGTGCATGCTTCCCCCGGGGACTCGTTCCCGACGGGGACTTCGAAGCGTTGGTGGCGCGCGTGGGGGCACTCCTCGACGGCGTCACGCCGGAGGTGCGTCCCTGTCCCTTCGACCTGGCGCGGATGCAGGCGGAAACGCTTGAGGTGTACGCGGAACTGCTGTCGGCGGGCTGAGCAACCGTCGCACGACGATGTCCGCGCAGCGGCGGCTCTCGCTGAAGAAGTGGGGCGGCGGAAGTGCATCCCGCAGGCGATAGCCGTCGCTCGACACGTAGACGTGTCCCTGGGTGCGCAGCAGGGCGATGCCTCGGGAGAGCTTGTTGCCCCGGTGTGGCCGGCGTTGCCGCAGGGCGATGACCCCGACGGTCGCCTGCGCCGACAGCGCTTCGTAGAGCATGGAAACGCTGTCGGCGGTCACCCAGACGTAGGACGCTTCCGCGAGGGCGCGTTCGAGGAAGTCCGACGCGGTGGTGCGCCAGTGGCGGAACTCCACGTTCGGCATGTCGCGGAGCGCTTCCCGGAAGGCGGCGGGCGTACGGGGGGAGTCGCACACCGACCAGTGGGTCTCCGGAGAAGACCGGGCGATCTCGGTCACCTGCGTGGCGATCTCGCGGGGGTCCCACTCGAAGTGCCGGTTCCGGCCGCCGAGGAGGATGAGCCCGCGCCCGGCGCGCTTGTCGGTGCGGGTAGCGGGGCAGACGACGCCCCGCGTCTCTACGAGGTTGCCCTTGCGGAGGTAGCGGTCGTGCCGCGGTACGAAGACGAGGTCGAACCACCGGTGCGGGAGGCTCGGCTTCATCAACGCGACCGCCCGGCCGCCGCAGACGAAGCGCGTCAGCAACATGTACGCGTGCGTACGATGGCCGACCCCGACGATCAGGTCGGGAACGGGAATCTCGATGTCCCCATGCAGGGCGTGCCCGCGAAGCTGACGCCAGAACAGGTGGGTGAAACGGACGTCGAACCGGTGGATCTCGAGCGGGACCCGTTCGGCGAGGGCCTGCAGCAGGCCGAGGGACTGCTTCTCGTGTCCCGGCTTGCCGTCGGTGAACCGCCAGACCACCACGCGGCGCTGGCGAGGCTCCGCCCCGGGGATCTCCAGACTTCCTGGTTCGGGTGAGCGCACGGCGCACCGTCGTCAGCCATCGTGTCGGGCGACTATACGACGCACGGACGTTGCGCGCCGCTGTCCCGGCTCAAGGACAGGGGAGCTGGCGCCGCGGCACGGGGCCAAGCGGGCGGGTGATCCAGCTAGCCCGGATAACTCACCGATGTAGTGGAAAAAGGCTGTTTCCCGTGGCATAA
>JAPPHP010000028.1 GCA_028821035.1 Gammaproteobacteria bacterium
CGCTCGGCGCGGCACTCGGCGCGGCGCGCCGCCACCTGGCCGGCGCCCTCACCTGCGTCTTAGGCTGCGGAGGCGACCGCGACCGCGGCAAGCGCCCCCTGATGGCGGCCGCGGCGGAGGCCGGAGCGGATGCCGTCGTGCTGACCTCCGACAATCCGCGGGGCGAAGACCCGAACGCCATCGTCGCGGACACCCTCGCCGGGTTCGACCGGCCGGCCAACGTGACCGTCGAGGTCGATCGCGCGCGGGCCGTACGGCGCGCTATCGAGGACAGCGGCACGGGCGACGTCGTGCTCATCGCCGGCAAGGGCCACGAGGACTACCAGGAGGTGGCCGGCCGCCGCGTCCCCTACAGCGACGTCGAGGCGGCACGGAAAGCCCTGGCGGACCGTCCGGGTGCCCCCGGGGGAACGGCCTGATGCTGCTCTGGCTGACCGAGTACCTGTCCGAGCACGTCAGCGGGTTCGGCGTGTTCGGTTACCTCACCTTCCGGACGATGGTGAGCGCCCTGACGGCGCTCGCGATGTCCCTGGTCATCGGGCCGATCATGATCCGCAAGCTGTCCTACTACCAGATCGGGCAGCCCGTGCGGGACGACGGCCCGGAAACCCATCTCGCCAAGTCCGGCACCCCCACGATGGGGGGCGCCATGATCCTGGTCACCATCGCCGTCACCACGCTGCTCTGGGGCGAGCTCGAGAACCGGTACGTCTGGATGGCCCTCGCCGTGACCCTGGCGTTCGGCGTCATCGGCTGGTACGACGACTACCTCAAGGTCTCCGCGCGGGACTCCCGCGGCCTCGCGGCGCGCTGGAAGTTCCTGTGGCAGTCCCTTGCCGGGCTCACCGCAGCCGTCGTGCTGTACCAGGGCGCCACGACCCCGGCGGAGACCAGTCTCTTCGTCCCGTTCTTCAAGGAAGTCGCGGTCCCCCTCGGCGTCGGGTCCGTGGTCCTCACCTGGCTCATGATCGTCGGCATGAGCAACGCCGTGAACCTGACGGACGGACTCGACGGCCTCGCCATCCTCCCGACCGTCATGGTGAGCGCGGCACTCGGCTTCATCGCCTACCTGGTCGGTCACATCGAGTTCGCCAACTACCTGCAGATCCCGTACGTGGCGGGATCGGGCGAACTCGCGATCTTCTGCGGGGCCATGATCGGCGCGGGCCTCGGCTTCCTGTGGTTCAACGCGTACCCGGCCCAGGTGATCATGGGCGACGTCGGCGCGCTCGCCCTCGGCGCGGCGCTCGGCCTGGTCGCCTCGATCATCCGCCACGAGGTCGTGCTGCTCATCATGGGCGGCCTGTTCGTCCTGGAGATCGCATCGGTGATCCTGCAGGTCGCCAGTTTCAAGGCGACGGGCCGCCGCATGTTCCGCATGGCGCCCATCCACCACCACTTCGAACTGAAGGGCTGGCCGGAGCCCCGCGTGATCGTGCGGTTCTGGATCATCACGCTGATCCTCGTCATCGTCGGCCTGTCGACGCTCAAGCTCCGATGAACGGACCACGCACCCTCGTCTTCGGCCTCGGCATCACGGGACGCTCCTGCGTCGAGTTCCTGCAGGGCCGGTGCCCGGTGACGGCCTGCGACACGCGCGCAGATCCACCGTTCGCCGATATCGGCCCGGTCACGAGCGGCGCCGTTCCCCTCGTCCGTCCGGACGCGGTCGACTACCGAGACTTCGACCGCGTCGTCGCGAGCCCCGGCGTCGCCCTGACGCATCCGTTCCTGCTCCGGGCCCTGGGGGCAGGGCTCGAGATCCTGGGCGACATCGACCTGTTCCTCGCCGCGGCGCGGGCGCCGGTCACGGCCATCACCGGCACGAACGGCAAGAGCACCGTCACGTCCCTGGTGGGCCTGCTGCTCGATGCCGGGGGCGGCGCCACGCGTACCGGGGGCAACCTCGGCGTACCGGCCCTCGACCTGCTCGACGACGAGGCGGAGCACTACGTGCTGGAGCTGTCGAGCTTCCAGCTCGAACGGCTGCACCGGGGCGGATTCACGGTCGCCTCCGTCCTGAACGTCAGCAACGACCACCTCGACCGCTACGCGTCCTACGACGCGTACGTGCGGGCGAAACGACGGATCTACCACGGCTGCGGCGCCGCCGTCCACGATGCCGACGATCCGGATACCCGTCCGCGTGACGACCTGCCCGGAATCGTGCTCAACGCGGACCCCCGGTGGCGGCTCGCGGAGGACGAGATCCTCCTGGACGGCACGCCCCACCCGATGGCGGCCTTTCACCTGGCCGGACGCCACAATGCGCGCAACCTCCTGGCCGGCGCCGCGATCGCGCACCTCGCCGGCGCGGACCTCGCGCGCTCGAGGGACGTGCTCCACGGTTTCCGGGGCCTGCCCCACCGCTGCGCACCCGTCGGCCGCATCGGCGCCGTGCGTTTCATCGACGACTCCAAGGCCACCAACGTCAGCGCCTGCGCCGCAGCCCTGGCCGGCTTCGGCGCCGCTCCCGGCGGGCCGGGCCGACGGGTCGTGCTGATCGCCGGGGGAGACGGCAAGGGCGCCTCCTTCGAACCGCTCAAGGGGCCCGCCGCCGCATACGTGCGTCACGCGGTGCTGCTCGGCAAGGACGCCGACCGCCTGGAACGCACGTTGTCCGGCGTCGTGCCCACCAGCCGCGCCAGCGACATGGACGAGGCGGTCGTCCGGGCCCACCGGCGGGCCCGCGACGGGGACGTGGTGCTGCTCTCCCCAGCCTGCGCGAGCCTCGACATGTTCGAGAACTACGAGGCCCGGGGCGCCGCGTTCGCGGCGGCCGTCGCCAGATGCGGGGGCGCACCGTGACGGACCGGCACGACATGGCCCTGCTCCTGACGTGGTTCTGCCTGCTCGCGACCGGGGTCGTCATGGTGGCTTCCGCCTCGAGTGCGCTGTCGGCCAGTTCCTTCCTGCACCTGGCCAGACACGGCGTGTACGTGCTCGGGGCCATGGCGGCATTCGCCCTCGTCCTGTCCGTCCCGCTGCGTTTCTGGGAAGCGTCCCACCGCTGGGCCATCTTCGGGGCGATCGCGCTGTGCGCCCTCGTGCTCGTCCCGGGCATCGGGCACCAGGTCAAGGGGGCGCAACGCTGGATCGACCTCGGCGGCTTCACGGTGCAGCCATCCGAGGTCGCCAAGTTCCTGGTGACCGTGTACCTGGCGGGGCACCTGGCGCGCGTGGGCCCGTCGATACGCGACGCCGGCCCGTTGCTGCGGCCGCTGTGGTGGATCGGCGTCGTGGTCCTGCTCGTGCTGATCGAGCCGGACTTCGGGACGGCGGTCGTGCTCGCCCTGCTGGCCGGCGGGCTGCTCTTCCTCGCCGGCGCCCGGCTCCGCCACTTCGCCGCGGTCGCGGTCGCGGCGGCCGTCGCCTTCGCGGCACTCGCCCTCCTCGAGCCCTATCGCGCGGAACGGCTCGTGTCCTTTCTCGACCCGTGGTCCCGGGCTTTCGGCAGCGGCTACCAGTTGACCCAGGCCCTGATCGCGTTCGGACGCGCCGAGTGGTTCGGGCTGGGTCTCGGCGAAGGGACCCAGAAGCTCCTCTACCTGCCCGACGCCCACAACGACTTCATCTTCGCGGTGGTCGCGGAGGAACTCGGCATCGTCGGCGCGGCCGGACTGATCGCGGCGTTCGCTTTCCTCGTGCTGCGGCTGTTCTCCATCGCCGGCCGGGCGGCCCGGGAAGACCGCCCTTTCGCCGCCTACGTCGCCTACGGGGTGGCGCTCCTCTTCGCCATCCAGGTGACCATCAACGTCGGGGTCAACACTGGCGCCCTGCCGACCAAGGGGCTGACGCTGCCGTTGATTAGCTACGGCGGCAACAGCCTGGTCGTCTTCTCCGCGCTGACCGCGCTCGCACTGCGCGCGCACTTCGAGGCGCGGCGATGACGGCCACGGAGCGCCCGGTCGGGCGGATCGCCGACGGACTGCCGGGCATGCGCCGCGTGAACACCGTGCACTTCGTCGGCATCGGCGGCGCGGGCATGTGCGGCATCGCCGAGGTGCTCGTCAACCTCGGCTACACGGTCACCGGGTCCGACATCGCCCGCTCCCCGGCCACCGAAAGGCTCTCGGCGCTCGGCGTACCCGTGGACCTCGGACACGGCGGCGGGCGGGCGGCGGCAGCGGACGTGGTCGTGACGTCGAGCGCCATTGCCCCGGAGAACGCCGAGGTCCGCCTCGCGCAAGCGCACCGCGTGCCCGTCGTGCCCCGCGCCGAGATGCTCGGCGAGCTGATGCGGCACCGCCACGGCATCGCGGTCGCCGGAACGCACGGGAAGACCACGACCACGAGCCTGATCACCGCCGTCCTCCAGGCGGCCGGCCGCGACCCCACGTTCGTGATCGGGGGGCTCCTCTCGAGCGAAGGGCGCGGCGCCGCCCTCGGCGCGGGCCCCTACCTCGTGGCGGAAGCGGACGAAAGCGACGCCTCGTTCCTCTATCTCCAGCCCATGGTCGCCGTCGTGACCAACATCGACCGCGACCACATGGCGACGTACGGGCATGACTTCGAGCGGCTGAAGGCCGCGTTCGTGGACTTCGTGCACCGCCTCCCCTTCTACGGGGTCGCCGTGCTCTGCCTGGACGATCCGCACGTCGAGGGAAGCGTCGGCGAACTCGCGCGACCCGTGCTCACCTACGGGGTCCATCCGAACGCGGACTTCCGGGCGGTCGACGTGAATGCGAGCGGCCCGTGCTGGTCGTTCACCGCCATCCGCCGCGGCCACTCCGACCTGTCCGTGCGCCTGCCGCTGCCCGGCATGCACAATGTCAAGAACGCCCTCGCGGCGATCGCCGTCGCCACCGACGACGGCATCGCGGACGAGCACATCGTGGGCGCGCTCGGCCGTTTCTCCGGGGTCGACAGGCGCTTCCAGGTCACCGAGGGCTCCGTCGCCGACGCCGCCGTGACCCTGGTGGACGACTACGGCCACCACCCGACCGAGGTCCGGGCGGTGATCGAGACGGCGCGCCGAGTCTGGCCCGACCGGCGCCTCGTGATGGTCTACCAGCCGCATCGGTACTCGCGTACGCGCGACCTGTACGACGACTTCGTCGCCGTGCTCCCCGGGGTGGACCTGCTCATCGTCGTCGACGTGTACGCCGCCGGCGAGGAGCCGCTGCCGGGCGCCGACGGGCGCGCGCTCTGCCAGGGCATCCGCCAGCTAGGCGCGTTGAATCCGATCTTCGCCGAGTCCCCGGACGCCGCCTGCGAGGTGTTGCCGTCCGTGCTTCGGGACGGCGATGTCCTCGTCGTGCAGGGCGCCGGTAACGTGAACCAGGTCTCCGCGCGAGTGCGGGGAGGCGCCGGTGGGTAAGCCAACGCCCTCGACGCGGCGACGTGCCGGGACCACGCGCCGGCGGTCCCGCAACCGGCGCCGGCGAACGACCCCGGGGACGACGTGGAAACCCGCCCTGCTCGTCACGCTGCTCGTCGTGGCGGCGTTCTTCCTGGCCGGCCTGACCTGGCGGGTGCTGCATGCCCCCGTGGAGGCCGTCCGCATCGCCGGCGACCTCACCCGGATCGAGCACGAGGAAGTGCGCACAGCGGTCGTCGCGGCGCTGCAGTCGGCGATGACAAGCGTCTCCGACATCGCCGACGCCATCGAGGACCTCGACTGGGCCCGGGACGCCAGCGTCCGGCGCGTGTGGCCGCAGACCCTGCAGGTCTGGGTCGAACGCGCCGCCATCACGGCCCGGTGGGGCGAGGATCGCTACCTCACCACGGGCGGCGACGTCGTCGCGGCGCCCGAGCCGCCCCTCGAGGCGCTGCCCAACCTGTCGGGCACCCTGTCTTCCGGGCCCGAGACGATGCGCGTCTACGAAATGCTGAGCGACCGTCTCGCCGCGCACGGCATCGGGCTGACGAGCCTCGAAGAGACCGCCCTCGGCGGCTGGCGGCTGACCCTGGACACCGGTGCGATCGTGCTGCTCGGGGCCGAGGACCTCGCCGGTCGTATCGACCGCGTCCTGTTCGTCTACGAGGACGCCCTGCGCGACCGCCCGCACGAAGTCGCGCGTCTCGATGCCCGGTACGGGAGCGGCGTCGCCGTGCGCTGGCGGCCAGAGGGAGAGCGTCCCGCGGGCGGCGCGGAGGCATTGGCGAGGGTGGCGGGGAAATGACACCGATGGAAGGCACGCCCAGGCGCGTCGTGGGCCTCGACATCGGCACCAGCAAGGTGGCCGCCATCGTCGGCGAGGTCGACGCCAACGGCGCCATCGAGGTCATCGGGATCGGTTCGCATCGCTCCCACGGGCTGCGCAAGGGCGTGGTCGTCAACATCGAGTCCACCGTGCAGGCCATCCAGCGCGCCACCGAGGAAGCGGAGCTGATGAGCGGCGTGCACATCGACTCCGTCTACGCCGGGATCGCCGGGAGTCACATCCGGGGGATGAACTCGCACGGCATCGTGGCGATCCGCGACGACGAAGTGCACGCGCAGGATGTCGACCGGGTCATCGATGCGGCCCGCGCGGTGGCCATACCGGCCGACCAGAGAGTGCTGCACGTCCTGCCGCAGGAATACCTCATCGACCACCAGGAGGGCGTCAAGGAACCCCTCGGCATGTCCGGCGTCCGCCTTGAGGCCAAGGTCCACCTGGTGACCTGCGCCGTCAACGCCGCCGAGAACGTCGTCAAGTGCATCGAACGCTGCGGCCTCACCGTCAACGACCTCATTCTCGAGCAGCTCGCGTCCAGCTACGCCGTGCTGACCGACGACGAACGGGACCTCGGCGTGTGCCTGGTGGACATCGGGGGAGGCACCACGGACATCGCCGTCTTCACCGGCGGGGGCATTCGGCACACGGCCGCGATTCCCATCGCCGGCGACCAGGCGACCAGCGACATCGCCATGACCCTACCCACGCCGACCCGGCACGCCGAGGAGATCAAGATCAAGTACGCGTGCGCCCTGAACCGGCTCGTGCACCCGGACGAGACGATCAACGTGCAGGGCATCGGCGACCGACCGCCGCGCACGCTGCCCCGCCAGGTCGTGGCCGAGGTCGTGGAAGCCCGCTACGAGGAGCTGTTCTCGCTGATCCGGCGCGAGCTTGAGCGCGGCGGATACGACGACGTCATCGCGTCCGGCATCGTGCTGACCGGTGGCTCGTCCCAGCTCGAGGGCGTGGTCGAACTGGCCGAGCGGGTGTTCGAGATGCCGGTGCACATCGGCACGCCGAGGAAGGTCACGGGGCTCGGGGACATCGTGAGCAATCCCATATACGCGACCGGCGTGGGACTGCTCCTGTACGGCAGGGAGGAGGAGAGCAGGGATCGGAACGAATCGAAGCCGGGAGGTCTGCTGACCCGCATCGGCCAATGGTTCCGGGAGAACGTCTAGTTGCGAAACGCACGGATGGACGAACGCCGCCGCGAGCGACTGCGAGTTGCGCCAGCAACTCGAACGCTTCGCCGGAGGCGAAGCGCCGACAGGCAACGGAGGAACGCACCATGTTTGAACTCGTAGACAGCCCCCCGCAGAACGCCGTCATCAAGGTCATCGGCGTCGGTGGCGGCGGCGGCAACGCCGTCCAGCACATGCTGAGCAGGGAGATCGACGGCGTCGATTTCATTGCCGCCAACACCGACGCGCAGGCACTGCGGAGCCTCGACGCGAAGACCACGCTCCAGCTCGGGTCGTCCGTGACCAAGGGTCTCGGGGCGGGCGCCGACCCCGAGATGGGGCGCCAGGCGGCCCTGGAGGACCGCGACCGGATTGCCGACATCCTGCGCGGCACGGACATGCTGTTCGTCACGGCGGGCATGGGCGGCGGCACAGGGACCGGCGCGGCGCCGGTGATCGCCGAGGTCGCCCGGGAACTCGCGGTCCTGACCGTCGCCGTCGTGACCCGCCCGTTCCTTTTCGAGAACCGCATGGAAGTGGCGAACGAGGGCATCGACCAGCTCGCGGAGTTCGTGGACTCGCTCATCGTGGTCCCCAACGAGAAGCTGCTGTCCGTACTAGGTTCCGAGTCGACCATGCTGGAAGCCTTCAGCGCCGCGAACGATGTCCTGCTCGGCGCCGTGCAAGGCATCTCGGACCTGATCGTCAAACCGGGCCTCATCAACGTCGACTTCGCGGACGTGCGCACCGTCATGGCGGAGATGGGCATGGCGATGATGGGCACCGGCAGGGCCAGCGGCCCGAGCCGCGCGCGCGACGCCGCGGAGGCGGCGATTCACAGTCCCCTCCTGGAGGACGTGCAACTCGACGGGGCGCGCGGCGTGCTGGTCAACGTCACCGCCGGCGCGAACGTCGGGCTCGGTGAGTTCGCGGAAGTCGGAGACGCCATCCGGACGTTCGCTTCGGACCGCGGCCGCGTGGTTATCGGAACGGTGATCGACGCCGACGCCGGCGACGAGTTGAAGGTCACCGTGGTGGCGACGGGGCTCGGAGACGTAGCCGGGTACCGGGCTCCGGACGCGCCCGCAAGCGCGCGGGAGCCGGAACGCCTCAACTACGACGACTTCGACCTCCCACCGGCCATCCGCGAGCAGCCCGCGACGCAACGCCGGACGGAGGCGGCGGTGCCGGCCGCGGAACCGGACGTCGAGTATCTCGACATCCCGGCGTTCATCCGTCGCCAGGCGCTGTAGCGGCCGTTCGAACCCGGATCTCCTCCACCGCGGCGAAGTCCTTCAGACGGCGGAGCCGCGGGAGGATCTCCGGGGCCCGGAAGCGGAACCGGGTCGCCCACGAGGCGCTCCGCGCCAGCACCACCAGGAGCGCTCCGTCGAGACGGGCAACGGCATAGTGCGCCGCTTCTTCGTCCCGCAGCACGGCCCGAAGCTGGTCGGTCAGCGACTGGCGGGCATCGAGTTCCGCGACGAGCCGGCCGACCCCCGGCAATCGGCGTTGGCGCTCCCGCAGGATTTGCTCTATGGTACGCATGGACATCCGGGGGAAGCCGCACGCATTCGCGTCTGCATGTCGTGGGGGACAGGGTGGACATCTTAATCCTCGACCGTGGTCGGGGTCGAACACGGGCTGTGCGCCTGCGACGCGGCGTGCTGGTAGGCGTACTCTGCGCCGTCGCGGCGAGTCTGGTCGCGAGCGCGTTCCTCTCGTGGCGCCACTTCGAAGGCAGGGTGCTCGACGACGCGACGATCGGCGGCTGGAACGCCCGGCTTGAGAGCCAGCGCGAAGAACTCGCGAGCCTGTCGGGCCGTGCCCAGGCGGACGTGCTGACCGTCGGGCAGAAGCTCGCGGGCATGGAGGCGCGCCTGCTGCGCATGGAGGCGCTCGGCCAGCGCGTCTCCGAAATGGCCATGCTCACCGACGGAGAGTTCCGCTTCGACGCCCCCGCCGCGATCGGGGGCCCCGCGTCCGAGACCCTGGCCGACAGCCTCATCTCCACGGACTACCTCGCGAGGATCGAACGGCTGGCCGGGGAACTGCGGGCCCGGGAGCAGGAGATGAGCGTCCTGGAGAGCCTGCTCGCGAGCCGTCGCTTCCACGACGAGGTCGCGCCCTCCGGCAGGCCCGTGAAAAGGGGCTGGATCTCGTCGCCCTTCGGCAGGCGCGTCGACCCGTTCAGCGGCAGGCCCGCCTGGCACACCGGCGTGGATTTCGCCGGCAAGCCCGGTAGCGACGTCATCGCGGTCGCTGGCGGCGTGGTCGCGTTCACCGGGGAACGGGGCGGCTACGGCAGCCTGATCGAGATCCAGCACGGCGACGGTCTGGCCACGCGGTACGCGCATCACGAGGAGGCCCTGGTGCGCGCGGGAGACGTCGTCAAGAAGGGCCAGGTCATCGCCAAGATGGGCAACAAGGGCCGTTCCACCGGCTATCACGTCCATTTCGAGGTCCTGAAGGACGGCCGCCTCATCAACCCGTCCCGGTACATAGCGCGCCGCCAGTAGCCCCAGCCCGGCCTCCGGATCGCGCTGTCCCCCTGGAAACGTCAATGACGAACACGCGCACGGGGCCGGGGCGCGCAGCCGAACCTCCTCGGCGATCATCACGGCCCCTGGCGCAACATCCGGGCTAGAATCCACCCAGCTTGGCTCCCCCGGTGAACGGCATGGTCGGCGGACTCTTCCGCAAGGTCGTTGGAACAAAGAACAGCCGCGAAATCAAGCGGATGGGTCGCGTTGTCGCACAGATCAACGCGCTCGAGGAAGCGACGGCGGCCCTCTCCGACGAGGAACTCCGGGCTCGCACGGACGCACTTCGCGCGCGTCTCGGGGGCGGCGCGACCCTCGACGAGCTGCTTCCGGAGGCCTTCGCGGCCGTGCGGGAGGCTGCGCGACGGATCCGGGACATGCGGCACTTCGACGTCCAGCTCGTCGGCGGCATCGTCCTGCACACCGGCCGGATCTCCGAAATGCGCACCGGCGAGGGCAAGACCGTGGTTGCGGTGCTCGCCGCATACCTGAACGCCCTCGGCGGAGAAGGCGTCCACATCGTCACCGTCAACGACTATCTCGCCCGCCGGGACGCGGGTTGGATGGGCCCGATCTACGAGGCCCACGGCATGACCGTGGGGGTGATCCAGTCGGGCCAGGACTCCGAGTCGAAGAGGCAGGCCTACCAGGCCGACGTCACGTACGGCACCAATAACGAGTTCGGCTTCGACTACCTGCGGGACAACATGGCGTTCCGGCTCGAAGATCGGTTCCAGCACCCGCTCCACTACGCCATCGTCGACGAGGTCGACTCGATCCTCATCGACGAGGCGCGCACGCCGCTGATCATCTCCGGGCCGGCGCAGGAGAGCACGGACCTGTATCGAAAGATCAACCGGCTCGCCCCGAAGCTCAAGCAGCAGGAGATGGTCGAGGCCACGCTGCCGGCCCGCTTCGGCGGCGAGGAGGTGGAGGACACGGGGGACTTCTTCGTCGACGAGAAGAACCGCCAGGTCGAGCTCACGGAGCGCGGGCACGCCTTCGTCGAGGAGGAACTCGTGCGTCTCGGTCTCCTCGAGGAGGGGGACAGCCTCTACGCGCCGACCAACCTGGCGCTACTGCACCACGTACAGGCGGCCCTGAAGGCGCACGCGCTGTTCCGTCGGGACGTCGACTACATGGTCGACAACGGCGAGATCGTCATCGTGGACGAACACACGGGCCGAGCCATGCCCGGGCGGCGCTGGTCGGAGGGTCTGCACCAGGCGGTCGAGGCCAAGGAAGGCGTCTCCATCCAGAACGAGACCCAGACCCTCGCGTCGACGACCTTCCAGAACTACTTCCGCCTCTACCGAAAGCTCGCGGGCATGACCGGCACCGCGGACACCGAGGCCTTCGAGTTCCGCCAGATCTACGGCCTCGACGTCGTCGTCGTCCCCACCCACCTGCCGATGGTCCGCGACGACCGCAACGACCTCGTCTACCTCACGACGGACGAGAAGTACGACGCCATCGTCTCCGACATCAACGAATGCGTCGACGCCGCCCGTCCGGTGCTGGTCGGCACCACGTCCATCGAGTCGTCGGAGCGGCTCTCCAAGGAACTGGACCGCCGGCGGATCGCACACAGCGTCTTGAACGCCAAGCAGCACGAACGGGAGGCCGACATCGTCGCCCAGGCCGGACGGCCGGGCGTGGTGACGATCGCCACGAACATGGCCGGCCGCGGTACGGACATCGTCCTCGGCGGCAATCCGGAAGCGGAACTCGAAAGCGCCGACGCCGACCGCGACGCGGTCATGGCTGCCTGGCAGGAGCGCCATGACACCGTCATCGCCGCCGGCGGGCTCCACATCATCGGCACCGAGCGCCACGAGTCGCGCCGCATCGACAACCAGCTCCGCGGCCGCTC
>JAPPHP010000343.1:0-1277 GCA_028821035.1 Gammaproteobacteria bacterium
GGCAGCGCGTTGAAGCCGGGCGCGGCGTTCACCATGCCGAACACCTTGCGCCACTCGACCCGGTCGAGATCGATGCCCGCGGCCTCCAGGCTCGCCATCATCGCCAGCGCCACGCGCCGCGCGGCGTCGTATGCCTCTTCCGGACTGACGTCCGCGCCCACCTTGCCGAGCGGCCCGGCGATCGCGCCGTCGGCATCGAGCGGCAGATGACCCGCGATGACCGCCCGGTCCCCGGCGATGCGCACGGCTTCGAAGGGGAGCCCCCCGAGTCGCATGGGGGGCGGGAGTTCGAGTCCCAGTTCGGCGAGGCGTGTCTTGACTGCGATGATCGTGCTCCCCGGCGGCCACACCGCCGCTGCCGATCCGTCGGCATTCTAAGGCGCAGACCCCTAAAATGTGCCGGTTCCGACTTCCGCACGGTCCGTCCCCATGGACTCCGCCGACTTCGCAAGATGGTTCCGCGACTCCACGCCGTACATCAGCGCGCACCGGGACCGCACGTTCGTGGTGCTGCTCGGCGGGGACGCGCTCGCGTCGTCGAGCCTGGTAAACACCGTGCACGACCTGGCGCTGCTGCACGTGCTCGGCGTCCGGCTCGTGGTGATACACGGTTTCACCGACGAACCGCCGCCGGGCGACCCGGAGCCAACTGACGGCGCCGCGGTGGACGCCGTGGTCGGCGCCATCGGCGTGGCGCGAAGCCGCCTCGAGGCGCTCTTCTCCACCGGCGTCCCTTCGAGTCCGCTGCGGGCCAGCCGGATCACGCTGACGAGCGGCAACCTGGTGACGGCGAAGCCGGCCGGCGTCATCGACGGCATCGACCGGCTCCGCACGGGAGAAGTCCGACGCGTGCACTCTGACGAGATGCGCCAGCTGATCGACACTGGCGCGATCGTGCTGGTGCCGCCCATCGGCTATTCGGCGTCCGGGGCCGCCTACGTGCTGGCGCCCGAGACGCTGGCCGCGGAGGTGGCGGCGGCCGTCGGAGCGGACAAGCTCATCGTCTACGACGAGATCCACAGGGTGAACGATGTAGGGGACATGACGCCCCAGTTGCTGGCGGAGGCGCTGGCGGAAGGCGGGTTCGGGCCGGCGACGGAGGCGCGGCTACGGGCGCTGCTCGATGCGAACGCCGCCGGCGTCGCGCGCTGTCACCTGATCTCCTACCGTACCGACGGGGCCCTTCTGCAGGAACTCTTCACCGCGGAAGGCGTCGGCACGCAGGTCTCGAAGGAGGACTATCGCGCCATCCGCCCGGCCACGAGTGCCGACGTCGC
>JAPPHP010000343.1:1377-11691 GCA_028821035.1 Gammaproteobacteria bacterium
AGGTCTCGAAGGAGGACTATCGCGCCATCCGCCCGGCCACGAGTGCCGACGTCGCGGGCATCGTGGAACTGATCCGTCCCCTCGAGGAAGCGGGGCTGCTGGTGCCCCGGCCCCGCGACCGCCTGGAGGCGGAGATCGGGCACTTCACGGTGGCCGAACTCGACGGCATCGTGGTCGGCTGTTGCGCGCTGTTCCCCCACGGCGCCGACACCGCCGAACTCGCCTGCGTCGCGACGCACCCGAGCCACCGTTATCGCGTCTCCGGCGCCACGCTTGGAGAGCGCGTGGTGTCTCATGCCGAGGCTGCGGCCCGCGAGAACGGCTTCCGCCGCATGTTCGTCCTCACCACCCGCGCGGAGGACTGGTTCGTGGAGCGCGGATTCGCACCCGCCGCCATCGACGACCTCCCGGTATCGCGACAGGTGCTGTACAACTACCAGCGCAACTCGAAAGTCCTGATCAAGGAGCTGCAAGACCATGGCTGACAAACGTCCCTACTCCTCCATCGTGGTGGACGGCGTGGAACAGGCGCCGAGCCGCGCCATGCTGCGCCCCGTCGGTTTCGAGTCCGACGATTTCGCCAAGCCGCAGATCGGCATCGCCTCCACCTGGAGCATGGTCACCCCCTGCAACATGCACATCGACGCGCTGGCCGAGGCCGCCGCCATGGGCGCGGACGAGGCCGGGGCGAAGAGCGTCGTCTTCAACACCATCACGGTGTCGGACGGCATCTCCATGGGCACGCCCGGCATGCGGTACTCCCTGGTGTCGCGCGAGGTGATCGCGGACTCCATCGAGACCGTGGTCGGCGCGCAGGGCTTCGACGGCTTCGTGACGATCGGCGGCTGCGACAAGAACATGCCCGCCTGCGCCATGGCGATGGCGCGGCTCGACCGTCCGAGCGTCTTCGTCTACGGGGGCACGATCCTGCCCGGCGCCGAGCGCCGCGACATCATTTCCGTGTTCGAGGCCGTCGGGGCGCACGCCGCCGGGAAGATCGGCGACGTGGAACTGCTCGAGGTCGAGAAGACCGCGATCCCGGGGCCGGGTTCCTGCGGCGGGATGTACACCGCCAACACCATGGCCTCCGCCATCGAGGCCCTGGGGCTGTCCCTGCCCAACTCGTCGGCCCAGAACGCCGTCAGCGACCACAAGCGCCAGGACAGCTACCGCGCCGGCGCCGCCGTGGCGCACCTGATCGAGCGCGGCATCAAGCCGTCCGACATCCTGTCGCGGGAGTCGTTCGAGAACGCCATCACCGTCTGCATCGCGCTTGAGGGGTCGACCAACGCGGTGCTCCACTTGCTCGCCATCGCGAGCGCCGCGGACATTCCCCTCGAACTCGACGATTTCACGCGGATCGGGGACCGGGTCCCGGTACTCGCCGACATGCGTCCGGCCGGGCAGTACGCCATGTCCGAGCTGATCGAGATCGGTGGCATAAGGCCGCTGATGAAGACGCTGCTCGACGCCGGCATGCTGCACGGCGATTGCCTGACCGTGACCGGGCAGACCCTGGCCAAAGACCTCGAGGACGTCCCGCCATACCCGGAGGGGCAGCGAATCATCCGGCCGCTCAAGGACCCCATCAAGCCCGATAGCCACCTGGTCGTGCTCTACGGGAACCTGGCGCCGACCGGGGCGGTGGCGAAGATCACCGGCCACGAAGGTCTCGCCTTCACCGGGCGGGCGAAGGTCTACCACGGCGAGGAAGCGGCCATGGCGGCCATCATGGACGGCAGCGTGGAGCGGGGCGACGTGGTCGTCGTGCGCTACGAGGGTCCGCGGGGCGGTCCCGGCATGCGCGAGATGCTGAGTCCCACCAGCGCCATCAACGGCCGCGGCCTGTCCGCGGAGGTCGCCCTCATCACCGACGGGCGTTTCTCCGGCGGCTCCCACGGCTTCGTCATCGGACACATCACGCCGGAGGCGTTCGAGGGCGGACCCATCGCGCTGCTCGAGGACGGCGACGAGATCACCATCGACGCGGAGCGGCGCCGCATCGACGTCGCGGTTCCCGAGGAGGAACTGGCCCGTCGGCGCGCGGCGTGGACGCCGCCGGAACCCTATGCGCGGAAAGGGGTGCTCGCGAAGTACGCGCGGCTGGTCAGTTCGGCGAGCGAGGGGGCCGTTACGGACGCGGGCGTGTAACCGAGCGGCCCAGACTCCGGTTCATTCGCCCCGCACCCACACCGGCGACGTCCACGCACGCTCCTGCAGCGTCTCGGGGAGTCCGAGGCGCGGCGCCACGCCGGCCCGGATCGCATCCCACGTCGACCAGCGGCAGGTCGGGTTCTCGAGTACGCGCGCGTAGTAGAAGACGTGGGCCGCGCCGTCCCAGGTGGGGTCGGTCCAGGTCGCGCCGAGCTGGGCCGCGCCCACGTCGGCGCTGATGGCGCATGTCGCGACGTCCACCGTTGCGCCGTTGTCGGGGCAGCGGTGGGTTTCCGGATTCACGGCGAGTCCGTCGGAGCACGCGACGTCGAACACCCGTTCATGCTTCTGGCCGTTCTCGATCCAGCCCTTCACGACCTGCAGGCGCTGCAGGGGCGCCGCACGCGGGTCGGCGAGCGCCCTGACGGCGAGACTCGGCGCCCCGTCCCTGGCGGCGAGGGCGCCACCCTGGGGCACTCCTGCGACGCCGGCCGCCATGTCCCCGCGCTCGTGGAGGTCCTCCGGCAGGTCGTACCCGGCGAACATGCGCAGGCGGATACGCGTGCCGCTGGTCGCGAACGTCTCCTTGCGCCGGAACGCGGCGAAGATCGCCTCGCGCGTGTTCGCCTCCGCCCACACCCCGGCGATCCCCGATGCCCCGTAGTCGGCCCGGTACACGTGCCGGTACGCCGGGATGCCATCGAACTCGCCGACGGGTACCGAGCCCCGCCGTTGCGGGATCGCGTCATGCACGCCCACCTTGCCCACGTAGGTCTCCTCGTCGAAACGGGATCCGGCGTTGTGGGTGTCGGATGCGGCGACGACGCCAAAGCGGTACGGGTTCACCCCGGCACGCTCCTCGAGCATAAGGCCCGTCAGCCACGCGTCGCGCACGTAGCTGCCGCGCGGCCTCGACTTGACCCACTGGGCGATGCGGTACGGGAAGATCTCGAAGTCGGCCCATTCGTCGTTGGGCGACAGGAACGGGTGCGTCTCGGAGGTCCCCTTGACCTGCGTGAGCTCGACCAGCGGCTCGTTGCGCATGCGCAGGTCCGCGTAATCCGCGTCGATGGCGCTGCCGTCGTACTGGACGCCCTCGAACATCCAGCCGTCGGAACCGTTCGGGTTGTGCGGGATGGCGAGCACGTCGCTGCCCTGCGCCCGCACGTCGTCCATCCAGCGCCAGAGGTCCTCCGGGTTGGCGGACTCGAGACGGCCGAAGATGTCGTCCGGCACATCGCTGGCGGCGAAGATGACGTTGCGGTGCATGTTGCCGCCCTCGCGCGACGACGTGTACTCGTACCCGATGAACGCCGTGAACTCGCCCGGACGATTGTGCCGCTCGGCGGCCGCCACGATCTCGGCCCAGGCGCCCTTGCGGTCATAGGCGTCTCCGAGGGCTTCGACGAACGGGCGTGCCGCGGGGAGATAGCCGCCCCGCCCCGCGGGCGTGGTCGGATCGAGGAGGCCGAGTTCCGTCGCCTCCTGGTGCCTTGGATGCTGCGGATCCAGCAGCGCCGTCATGGCGCCGAGATACTCCGCGTGATCGGTGACGGCGTAGAAGTCGAGCGGCTCGTCGAGGCGTACCTCGAAGCCCGCGGGGTGGAGCAGGGTACCCCCCTTCGCGAACCGGTAGGCGTCGTCCGGACTGCCGCGCGTGGCGAACGAGAAGGCGTCGAAGGAAAAGCGCGTATGGACGTGCAGGTCGCCGAAGTACGCGTTGCGTTCCGCGGCCGGCGCGGCTACCGCACCGACCACGCTCAGGACCAGCAGCGTCCTCTTCATCGTTCCCTCCCCCCTTCTACAGGCCAGGGATGCTAGCAGGGTGTCGGGCTTCACGCTCCAGGGCTGGACCTCGCGACACCGCTCCCTTACGCTGCCGCGACCCATCGCACACGCGCGGAGACGAACCATGGAAACCCGTCCCCCCTTCGCCCTCTCCCGCCGGTCTTTCGTGGTCGGCGCCTCCCTCGCGCCCGCCGCCCTGCTCGGCGGCCGCCTGCTCTGGGCCGACGCCGCCGACGGGCTCGCGAACTCGCCGCTCGTCTACCTCACCCCGCTCAAGAGTGACGGCGAGGAGAGCCGCTGCAAGGCCGAGATCTGGTTCGCCTACGACGGATCCGACATCTTCGTCGTGACGGAGCCCGACCGATGGCGCGCCCGCGCGGTCGACCAGGGTCTCACGCGGGCCCGGATCTGGGTCGGGGATTTCGGCGTATGGACGCGGTCCAACGGCGCGTTCCGCCAGGCGCCGGAACTGATGGCAACGGCATCCATCGAAACCGGCGCCGACGTCCACGCGCAGATCCTCGCGATCATGGGCGAGAAGTACGCCGACACCGGTTGGGCCCGGTTCGGCGAGCCATTCCGGACCGGCCTCGCCGACGGTTCCCGGGTCATGATCCGCTACGCTTTCGACGGGTGAAGCGTATCGTCGCCGCGGCCCTCTGCGCCGTGGCAACGACCGGCCACGCGGTCGAGCCGGTCGGCACGCTCGTGCACCCCGCCCTCTCCGAGGTCAGCGGGATCGTGAAATCCGAGGCGGGCGAGTTCTACTGGGTGCACAACGACAGCGGCGACACCGCGCGCGTGTTCGCGCTCGACCCGCACGGGACGCCGCTCAAGCCGCCTTTCATCGACGGATCGCCCGCGGATTGGCCCGGGCACGTCGTCGACAACGCCTGGCACTACGACTGGGAGGACATCGCCCTCGCGGACGGAACGCTGTACATCGCCGATGTCGGCAACAACGGCAACTCCCGGCGGGACATGGGCGTGTACGTCGTCCGCGAGCCCGACCCGCGTGCGGTCGCGAAGATGCGCGCCCACGCCTTCCTGCCGATTCGTTATCCCGACCAGGAGCACTTTCCGGCCAAGGTCTGGCACTTCGACTGCGAGGCCGTATTCGTCGACCGGGGCAAGCTCCACTTCATCACCAAGCACCGCCAGGCCGGCAAGGCGGCGGAATGGGAAGCGGGGGCGAAGCTCTATCGTCTCGACACGGAACACACCGACCGCGACAACGTGCTCACGCTGGTCAGCCGACGGGACGACGTGTTCCTGGCCACCGGCGCCGACCTCTCCCCGGACGGGTCCCGCCTCGCAGTGGCCACCTACGTGGCGCTCTGGATCTTCGACCGGCCGGCCACCGGCGGGAACTGGTTCGCAGGCAAGGCGTGGAAGCTCGATCTCGACCTGGAGGTTACGAAGCAGCTCGAGGCCATCGCCTGGGAAGGCCCGGAATCGCTCGTGCTCGTCAATGAGAACCGCGACGTGATGCGGGTCGCCGCCAGCGCCTTCTCCGAACTGCCGTGAGCGGTCCGGCTTCGCCGACGCGCGAAGCACCGCTCCGTATCGTCCGCACCTTGGCGCGGGATGTCCGCGACCTCGCGTTCTCGCCGCCCGTGGCGCACGTCTACCATCCCCTCGACTACGCCTTCGACGCGCATCGCCAGTACCTGGAACGGCACTGCCGGCCCGGTATCGACGCGCTCCTCCTGGGCATGAACCCCGGACCGTTCGGCATGGTGCAGACCGGCGTCCCGTTCGGCGAAGTCTCCCTGGTGCGCGAGTGGCTCGGGATCGACACGGGCGTCGAACCTCCGCCGGTCCAGCACCCGAAGCGGCCGGTGCAGGGTTTCGCTTGCACACGCAGCGAGATCAGCGGCAGTCGGCTGTGGGGCTGGGCCCGGGACCGCTTCGGCACGCCCGACGCCTTCTTCGGCCGCTTCTTCGTCTGGAACTACTGCCCGTTGGCGTTCCTGGAAGCCTCCGGCCGCAACCGCACTCCGGACAAGCTGCCCGCCGCGGAGCGACAGCCCTTGTACCGCGCGTGCGACCGGGCGCTCGCCGCGATCGTCACCCACCTTGCGCCGCGGCGGATCGTCGGCATCGGCCGGTGGAGCGAGGCACGGGCGCGCGCCCTGTTCGAAGATTCCATGCCAGTCGGCCACATCCTGCATCCGAGCCCGGCGAGTCCGTTGGCCAACCGCGGCTGGCCGGAAGCCGCGGAGGCGCAACTGCGCACCCTGGGCGTCACGGTTCCCTGATGGTCAGAAACGTCGCCTGATCCCGACCCACGCGGAGACCGGCGCTCCCGGAGCGTAGAAGCGGACATCGTCTCCGATCTCGTCCAGACCGATGACCTCGTCCGGTTCCTCCCCGACGAGGCCGAAGTTCTCGTACTCCCTGTCGAACAGGTTCTCGATCAGCGCGAATGCCTCGAACCCCGCTCGACGGTAGGTGGCCCGCGCGTTGACCGTCGCATATCCCGGGAGCCGGTCGAGTTCGTTCGACTCATCTCCCCGCAGGTGGCTGGACGACACCGCGATCAGGTCGAGCCCCACCGTCCAGCGCTGGTCGATCGCGTATTCGGCAGCGGCCTTCCAAAGGTGCCGGGGAATGCCGGGAATCGCGTCGCCGGCCCGGACCGGCCGGGTCGTTTCCGCCGCCGCGTTCGCCGGGTGATTCGGGCTCAGCACGTCGAAGTCGTCCTCGAACGTCGCCCGGAGGAACGTGTAGTCGACGCTCCACCGCCACGCGCCCCGCCGTCCCGTCAGCGAGGCCTCGACCCCGAGGCGCAGGGTCTCGTCGACGTTGCGGAAGAGTCCGTGCGCACGGGTCTGCCCCGTCTGCCAGATGATGTCGTCCCGGTTGCGCGCATGGAACGCCCCGAGGCCCCACGAGACGCCCGACCGCTCCCCCCGCAAACCGAGGTCCAGACTCCTCGACACGACTTCCTCGAGCGGCGGGTCCGCGAGGAAGGCGTTCGGGAGGCGGCATTCCTCGACGTCGCCGGTCTCGGGGTGGAAGGCCAGCGCCTCGCTGCAGGCGAGTTCGATCGGCGTCGGCAGCCGGCTCGCCTGGCTGATCGACACGTAGCCCCTGGTCTCCGGCGTCAGGCGGTACACCGAACCGAGGCCCCAGTTGAAGCTCCGGTAGTCATGGCGCCCGTCCAGTTGGGGCGTTTCGCCGGTCCTATCGTGCAGTGAGACGCGGCTCGCGTGCAGGAACCCGGACAGCGAGACCGTCCAGCGATCGGTAACCTCCATGGTGTCGCCGAGGTAGACAAACCTGCGCGCGATGCGGGTCTTGAGATCGGTGCGCTCGTCCGCGAACCGTCCCCGCACCGCCGCCGGCGCGACCGTCGAGCGCAAGACCGGATCCAGCAGCGCGAACTGCCGGGTAGAGCGGAACGCGCTGCGGCCGCGGTAATACCCGATGCCCGCGCGCACGTCGTGCTCGAGGCCAGGTCCGCCAAGCGCCATGTCGAGTTCGACCACGGCGGACAACGCATCCTGCTTCCGGTCGCTCAGATTGTTGACCGCGGCGCAGCCGCTCTCCCCGACAGCCTCGAGGAAGTCCTCTTCCTCTGAAGCGTCGAAGGCGTCCGATGCGAGTTCCTCCGCCACCGCCTGCCGGCAGCCGCCGTGCAGTAGGTCGCGCAGGGGTTCGACGCCGCCGAAGCCGACGTCCACGAGCTCCCCCACGTCGTCCTCGTCCAGCCCGTCGCCGTTGAACGACGCGGTGTCGTTCGAGCGCCAGGAAAGCTGCCCCGCCACGTTCGCGCGGCCGAGTTCGCGCGCGCCGCGGAGCGTCCACAGCGACGCGTCGTTCTCCGTGATGTCCGGGGCCGTGAAGATGGACGCCCGGTCGCGCGCGAGGAGTCCCCGCGGGGCCAAGCCGTTGCCCACAAGCTCCGACCGGCTCGCGTGGAAGTCGAGGTCGAGGGACGCCTCGGCGCCACGCCACCCGACGGTGGCGAACCCGTTCTCCGCCCGGGAGTCCGACAGGTCCCGCCAACCGTCTTCGCGGAACCGCTGCACGTTGCCGTACCAGGCCAGTCGTTCGCTTCCGCCACCGCTCTCCACGTTCGCGACGAACCGGTTGTGCGACCCGCCCTCGAGTTCGACCGCGTGGCCAGGATGCGTGAAGCGGTTCTTCATGCGCAGCGCGATCGACCCGCCGAGGGAATTGAGGCCGTACAGCGGATTCGAGCCACCGAGCAGCGTCAGGCCCGCCACCGCCTGCATCGGCACGAGGTCCCAGTTGACCGCGTCGCTCAAGGGCTCGTTGAGGCGCACGCCGTTCTGGTACACCGTCAGTCCCATCGGCAGGCCGAGCAGCGGCGACGCCGCGAAGCCCCGGTAGTAGAGATCGGACTGCAGCGGATTCCCCTGGGCGGAGTGGACGTGCACGCCGGCCGCCCGCCGGTCGAGGAAGCCCGCGATGTCGAGGCTCCCGCTGCCGCGGAGTGTTTCGGCATCGAAGTGCTGGACGCGGCCGGGGAAGTCCCGCGCGTCCAGGTCGTCCGCGCCTAGCGGCGTCGTCCCGACGACCGTGACGGTCTCGATCTCCTGGGGCCAGGACAGCACCGTGGCGAGCAGCAGTGGGGCCGCCGCCAGGAGCCGCTTCATCGGCGCGACGCCTCGTGCACGAAGTCGACCAGGTACTTCACGTTGTCCACGGGCGTCTCCGGGACGATGCCGTGGCCGAGGTTGAAGATGTGCCCGGGTCGCCCGTCCACCTCGTCCAGCACGCGGCGGGCGTGTGCCGCCACCGTCGCGCGATCCGCACACAGCGCCATCGGGTCCATGTTCCCTTGTACGGCCCGCATTCCGAGCCGCTCCCAGGTGGTGGCCAGCGGCGTGCGCCAGTCGAGGGCCAGCAGGTCCGGGCCCGTCTCGAACATGGCGTCCACCAGGTGGCTGTTGCCCGTCCCGAAGTAGATCACCGGCACGCGGCCGCGGATCCGGTCCATGAGCCGCCGCGTGCTCGGCGCGACGTAGCGGTCATAGTCCCCCCGGGAGAGGCAGCCCACCCAACTGTCGAAGAGCTGGACCGCGTGGACGCCGCTGTCGATCTGGAGCGCCACGTAACCGGCCACGGCGTCGACGAGCTTGTCCAGCAACGCCCGCCACACGTCCGGCGCGCCGTACATCATTCGCTTGACGTGCAGGTAGTTTCGCGAACCCCGGCCCTCGATCGCGTAGGACGCCAAGGTGAAAGGGGCGCCGGCGAAGCCGATGAGCGGCACGTCGCCCGGCAGGTCGGCGAGCACCCGGCCGATCGTCTCCGCGATGTAGCCGGTCCCCTCTTCGGCCGGCGGCACGGCCAGGCGCTCGACCGCCGCCGCGGTCCGTACCGGATCCGCGAAGACCGGACCAACGCCCGCCTTGTAGTCCAGCTCGAGTCCCATCGGGACCAGCATCGGCAGCAGGTCCGCGAAGACGATGGCGGCATCCACGCCCAGGATGCGTTGCGCGTCGAGCGTCGCGCGCGCGGCGAGTTCCGGGCTGGTGAAGAAGGCGAGGCTCGGGGTGTCTCCCTTCAACGCGTGGTACTCGGGCATGTAGCGCCCGGCCTGGCGGTTCAGCCAGATGGGCGTGCAGTCGGCAGCCTCGCCGCGGCACGCCGAGAGGAAACGCGACATCGAGCCGCTAACCGCGCCCGAACAGGGGATCGACGTCGGCGCCGTAGTCCACGCCGTCGACGCCGAAGCCGAAGATCCGCAGGAAGTCGTCCCGGACGCCCTGGAGGTCCCCGAGTTCGCCGATGTTCTCCGTGGTCACCAGCGGCCACCGCCGCAGGACGTCCGCCTGCACCGGCTCCGACAGTTCGAAGTCGTCCATGCGCAGGCGTCCCACTTCGTCGAGCCCAGCCGGACGGTCCGGATAGAGCCCCGTGCGGAACAGGCGTTCGATGTGCGCGAGGCAGTCCTCGTGGTTGCCGGCCTCCTTCATGACCCGGAACAGCACGGAAAGGTAGAGCGGCACGACCGGGATGGCGGAACTGGCCTGGGTCACGACCGCCTTCAGCACGGCCACGCGCGCGTCCCCGTCGAGCGCGGCCAGGCGTCCCCGCAGCGCCGCGGCCGCCCGGTCGAGGTCCTCCTTCGCCTTGCCCAGCGTCGCCTGCCAGTAGATAGGCCAGGTGAGCTCGCTCCCGATGTAGGTGTACGCGACCGTGCGGAAGCCCGGGGCAAGCACCCTCGCTGCGTCGAGGGCCTCGATCCAGTACTCCCAGTCCTCGCCGCCCATCACGGCGACCGTGGCCGCCGTCTCCTCCTCGCTCGCCGGTTCGAGGTCCACCTCGTGCACCTCCCCGGTCGCCTGGTTCAGTGTCTTGACGTGGAACGGCTCGCCGAGCGGCTTGATGGAC
>JAPPHP010000448.1 GCA_028821035.1 Gammaproteobacteria bacterium
CCCGTCGGGCCGGTGACCAGCACGATGCCGTTGCTCGCCCGCAGCCAGCCGCGGAACATCTCGAGGTGGTCCGGCTCCATGCCGAGGTTCCGGAGCGTCAGGTCGTCGCGCTCCTTGGCGAGCAGGCGCAGCACGATGGACTCGCCGAAGGCGCACGGCACCGTGGAGACGCGGATGTCCATCTCCTTGCCGGAGATGCGGTCGGTGATGCGGCCGTCCTGGGGCAGGCGGCGTTCGGCGATGTCGATGCCGGAGACGAGCTTGATGCGCGACGCCACGGCGGGGAAGCGCTCGACCGGCTGCGTGAGGCGCGTGTGCAGGACCCCGTCGACGCGCATGCGCACAGCGAAGCTCTCCTCCGCCGGTTCCACGTGAATGTCGGAGGCCTCCAGGTCCACGGCCTGCGACAGGAGGTTGTTGACCAGTTCGATGACCGGAGCTTCCTCCGCCATCTCGCGGAGCTGCTTCGCGTTGTCGTCCGCGAACAGGTGCTCGATCGCCCGCTCCTTGCGGACGAAGTCGAGCAGCCGGTCGATCTGGTGGTTGGCGGCCAGGTAGAAGGTGACGGTCCGGCCGGGATAGAAGTAGCCCAGCATCTCGAGCAGCGCCCGGTCGCGGATGTCGCGCGCGATGCAGCGCAGTTCGCCGTCGCTTTCCCAGAGCACGGCGCCGTTGTCGAGGAACCAGTCGAGCTTGGCCGGGGAGTCGGCGAGGAAGCGGTAGACCTCGAGGTTCTCGGGGAGATCGTCCGCGTCGCGCAGGTACGTTGCGCCCTGCTGCTCGGAGAGGGTCCGCAGGAGGATGTCTTCCGAGAGGGCGCCGGTGCGCACGAGGAGCGCGCCGAGCCGGCCCCCGACGGACTGCTGGATCTGGAGGGCGCGGGCGACGTCGTCCGCCTGCACCGCGCCGCGCTCGACGAGGAGTTCGCCGATGCGCTTCGGGGCCGCTTCGGGGGCGGCCGACAGCGCCTCCGGCACAGGGGCCTCGGCGCCTGTCTCGTGTTGCGCGTGGTCCTGCTGGGGTTCGGCCATGGTCACTACCCGGCGTACGCCGACTCCAAGGCCTATTTTCGCACAGTTCCCCTGTGCGGGCGTTCGCGGCAAGGGCGCGCGTTCCCGCAACGGCCCTTGTGTGTTGGTGCCCAGGGTGGGACTCGAACCCACACGTCCGCGAGGACACAGGAATCTAAATCCTGCTTGTCTACCAGTTTCAACACCTGGGCCGGGACGGTCCGGCGGATTGTAGCCGTGTTCGGGCGGCCGGATGCCGCGTCACGGCTGGCCGTCGGTCCGTGCCTCTTCCAGTTGGCGCAGCAGTTCCAGCCGCCAGCCGTGCCAGGTGCCCCGCTCGACCTCCGCCGGAGGTCGAACCGTCACCGCAAAGGACCGCGTGATCCGCTCGCCGTCGGGTGTGGTGGCCGTCACGGTGACGGTGGTCGCGCCGGTGCCAGTCGGGGCGATAGCGAGCACGCCATCAACGATAGTGACCGTGGCGACGCCGGGGTTCGCCGATGTGGCGCTGAATGTCCAGGTCGTGTCGGGCCGGGCGAAGGCCGCGGCCAGATCCAGGGTGTGCGTTTCGGTGTCGACCGGGAGCTCCAGGTCGCCCAGGGCGAACAACTGCAACGGTTCGCCCAGCGCCATGCGCACGCCCTTGTAGCTGCCCGGTATCCTGGGCATCGCGCCGAAGCGCACCTCGGTGCGAACGTCACCCGTGACTTCGAACGGTTCGCTCTCCGTGTTGCCGTTCACCACCGTCACTTCCCGTGTGAACGAAGCGCCGCCCGTCCCGACGACGCGCACCGGAATCGGCCACGGGGCCCCCTCACGGACGCGGACGACCACGGATGCGGGACCGTCCGTTGCGTGGCCCGCGTCGACCCGCGCCAGTTCCAGGGTCAGCGGGAACGGCGCACCGGGATTGCCGGACAGATCCAGCACGAGCTGTCCGTTGATGCAGTTGGTGCTGGTGAAGCCCGCGAAGACATTTGGAGGTATGTCCCCCAATGCGTTGTTCGCGAGAGTAAGCCGCGAGAGGTTGCCTCCCGGGAATACCACGCCGGCAAGGTCTTCGATCCCGTTGTCCGACAGGTCCAGGTCGCTTATGCGCGTCAGGCCGCGGATGGTCGCCGGTGAAAGGGCCTTCAGTTGCGTGTTACGAAGCAGGAGGCTGCCTACGTTCGGGACATTTGCGAACGCGTCCTCGCGTAGCTCGCCCAGTGGATTGTGGTTCAAGTCCAGTCTGTACAGGAACTCCGGACCTTCCAACGCTTCCTTGCGCACGTCGGTAATCCGGTTCCACGAGAGGTATAGGTAATTGAGTTTCCGCAGATCCGAGAAGACCCCGTTCGGCAAGGTGGCAATGTCGTTCTCGTACAGGCGCAACTCGCGCAACTCCAAGAGCTCCTGGAAGTCCTCCTGGTACAATTCCGCAATGCCGTTGCGCGAGAGATCCAGGTGCTGCAGTGACGGCAGACGACGAATAGCCCGGGGAACCGCTGTCAGCCCTGAACGCCTGAGCCAGAGCACTTTCAGGTTTGTGAGATCCCGAAATGCGCCATCGGGAATCGTGCCGAGCGGGTTTCCGGAGAGACGCAAGTCCGTCAGGTTGTGCAAGCCGGTGAGATCGTCGGGTCCCAGCGAAGCGATCTGCTGGTTTTGGAGATCCAGAGTTACCACTTCCAGCAGGTCGAACTCGGACACCTGGGCACAGTCACGACCGACGGCAGAGGCAATGGCATCGCGGAATTCGGGGGTACGATCGCACACGCTCGCCGGTGCGACCGCGCCCGACTGAAAGACGGACACCGTCTCGCCGGCGACAGTCACGTAACCCACGCGCGCCCCGCCGTCGTTAGCCCCAACGCGATAGCTCACGCGGCCCGTCCCGTTATGGGTTGTGTCCGATTCGACCGAGAGGAAGTCGCCGAACGTCGTCACCGACCAGTCACAGGAGGAGTCCGCATCGACCTCCACCGAGAACACGCCGCCCGACGCCGGAATCTCCCGCCGCTCGTCCGACAGGCGATAGTCGCAACGGGTCGCACTCTGCCGGAACGTCGCCACCAGCCTTCTGTTCTCGTTCAGGCTGCGTACGGCATCCGCAGGCCCGTCCAGGGCGTCCGTCTGCTCCTCGCCCGGAACGCCAAGCGGATCCCCGCTGTCGTCCGGATAGTTATGGTTGGGATCAGAAAAGCGCGGCAGCTGACGACACTGGAATCCCTCGTCCCGGCACTGGGAGTTGTATGACATGATCGTCCGCCAGCGGCTTTCTTCCGTTGCACCACTGTCGAAAGCTCGCTGATTCACATATCCATACGACCACGGCGACAGCGCAGCGAGGGGGCTGGCGTTGGGGCGCCGTCCTTCCTCGTAGCGGTCATGCAGCAATCCCATGACATGACCCAGCTCGTGCGCGAACAAGGCGCCCGCGCCATACCCAGTCAAACTGATGCTGATGGAAACGGCAGATGCGGCGGGATCCTCTACCCGTAACAAGGACCCCTGACCGCCTCCACCTGGCTGGTCGACGATGAGATGCATGACATCCGCCGCATAGCGGTCGCGCAGGACATGCGCTTCGTCCATGTAGCCGTCCGTCGCCTGCGTGAGCCGCCACATGTCGACGCCCTGGTTGGTTAAACCCTGGCCACCTCCGAGGCGGGTTTCCTGGTAGTCGATCTGCACCGCGGCCACCAGGTTGACGCGGAGGTCCACGCCGCTCGCCTCGTAAGCGTCATTCGCCCACGCCACGGCAAGATCGACGCTGGCGCGCATGCGTCGCAGGCTGCCTTCGACGTCGAGCGCCGCTTGGGTAAACAGCACCAGCACGTCGACTTCCGATCCGTCGTCCCCGTCGGACGCGGTCGCGGCGGACACACCGCCTGTCGTACCCACGAAAGGTGCACCCTGTGGCTGGCCGTGGACTTCGCACTCGAAGTCATGCGTTATTTGCTGAACGGTGTGGACTGCCCCGTTGCGAGAAGCGATCACATACGTTCCTTCCCGGGAGTGGACCGCTCCGGCGAGGATGTCGCCGTGGATGACGAGCGTCACGGAGCCGTGTGCGTCCCCGTCGATACGACCCGAAAGCGACCAGCCGTAGCGCGTGTCCACGGTCCGCTCGATCACGGCCTCCAAGGCAACGTCCTCGAAGAGATTGAGCCGAAGCCGTGCCGGTTGGCCGTCTTCCAGCGTCGCGCGCGCCGCCGTGAGGCGGGCGATATCCACGGCGACGGGGCGGCTGCGCAACGCCTCGACCGCACCCGGTTCGGGCCATCTCGCGTCCGGGTCGACCGGAGCCGCGTCTGGCAGGGTGGCCCTCGGATCCCCGATGGCGGCAACCGGGACGAAGAGGCCGTCCGCTGTTTCGCGCTCGGCACCAAGACCGGTAGGCGAGGCCAACAGCAACGCGCCGAACGCGACCAAGCTGGCGATCCGGCCAGGCATCGCGGGGTTCACCCGACTGCTTCGACGGCGGTGATTGACCCCGCGCCCCGGCCCGCGGCCGGAGCAGCGCATCAGTCGTCAGCCTCAACGTCTACGCGCGACCCGAAGCAATGGCCGTTGTGTTTCCTGGTGTCGTCCACCCACACGTGCACCGTCCGCCCCAGCGCGAACGCCATCTGCGCCGCGTCGTACATCCGCAGCGCGCCGGCCTTGTCGGCATGGACGCCGGTGCAACTGAAACTCACCCATCGGCTCGGGCAGTCGAGCCCCTCCGTCGAGGGCGCCACGCTGAGCGAAACCATGCAGCCCCCGAACCTGTCGTCGCCCACCGCCAGCGTGCGCGTGACCTCCGCCACGACTTCAGCCGTCGTCGCCCGCGCCGGAACGGTCAACGAAAGGGACAGCAGGGAGAGGGACAGGGCCACGGTCGTGAACCTGGCTGGTCTTCCAGTTCCCACGAAACCTCCGTCACTTGTGCATGAAGCGCCCATGTCCGACGCCGCGCCTACATACACCCGGGGCAGCAGAAAAAGGCAGACCGTACTGCTGTAGAGGAAGTTATCACGAGCCGGCGTCGATAGCAGCGGCGCGTTCGTGGCAAGCGCCCGAAGGGCAGGCTACCCTTTACTCAAACCACCGCCCGGGTGGTGAAACAGGTAGACACAAGGGACTTAAAATCCCTCGGAGGCGACTCCGTGCCGGTTCGATTCCGGCCCCGGGCACCAATAGCGCACGGGCGGGGACTGCCCCGCCCCCGTGACGCTCCCTAGAAGCGCAGTTCGCCTCGCAGCTCGACCAGTCCCGCCATCGTGTCGTCGTAGAAGTGGTACGCCTGTCCGGCGCTCACTTCGACGCTCAGGAACTTGACGCGGTTGCCGCCGGCGTCGAACCGGGCGCCGATCCGGGCGCCCCGACGGTCCGCGGACGCGACGTCCAGTTTCGCGAAGGGGGTGAGCACACCTGGTAGTCCGGTGGCGGACAGGCCGTACCCGACCCTGGCGTCGAAGCCCCAGTCGTCGATGCGGTCGCCACGCATGCGGCGCAGGTAGTCGTAGTCGACGCCCTGCAGCATGCCGGTCATGTCGAAGTCCCTGCCGAGGCGGGACGAGAGGCCAAGGCTCAGGCCGCCGCCATCCGCCCGCGGTCGCAGCATCGCCGAGACGCTGAACGCGCTCTCTTCCACGTCGTCCTCGGAGTGGTTCGCGAGGAACCGTCCCGCGACCTCGAAGCTGAACCGGCCCGCCGTGTTGTAGCGCACGCCGGCGCTGACTTCGGCGCCCTGCCCCGTGTCGCCGTCGCCCGAGTCGCTGCGGGCGCCCAACTGGCCGAAGAGAATGACGCGTGCGCCATCGTCCATCGCGAACGTGCGCTTGCCCTCGACGGCAGCCCGCACGCGGCTCACGTCGACGTCCAGGCTGGTGATCGCGCCCGTGATCCCGTCCGTGTCCATGTTCAGCGCGGCCACGTCGCCGAGCAGCGTGATGGACCAGTCTTGTCCCGATGCCACGACGCGACTGGCGCCCGCGGACACCAACTGCATGGTGAGGTCGGCCTCGCTGGTGCGGCCCACCAGGCTCCGGCTACTCTCGATGTCGCCGGAGCCGAAGCCGAGGATGACCCACAGGTCCGTGCACAGGTCCACGTCCCACTTGGCGTAGGGGAAGATGGTCATCATGTCGGTGGAGAGCGTGCCGGTGCCGCTGGCGGCGGTGCTCGAGAACCGGTAGTCGACATCACCTTCGCTCTGCGAGGCCGCAACGCCAACGAGCCAGTCGTCGCCGATCGTCATGTCCGTGCCGACGTAGACGGAGGTCAGGTCACCGTCGATACCGTCCCCCTCAAAGGACTGCTGGTCCGCGTGCCCCCAGAGCGAGAAGCCGCCGATGCCACCGCCGCCGGAGGCCGAAAGCGGAAGCAGGAAGCTCGTGCCGGAGAGGGGACGCGACATGCCCGCACCGGCAGGGTGCCGGCGGCTCATGTCGTTCCAGTCGTCGGCCAGCATGCCGCCGTGCCAGGCGCCGCTGTCCCAGCCGCCGCCGTTCCAGGACGTTGGGCCCTGTGGGTTCCAGCCTTGCTGGCTCCAACCTGTCTGCATTGACCCGAAGCCCACCGCCTCGGCGCCCGCGGCATACCCTGGGGCCGGCGCAAGCCCGCTCCGCCGGACGGGAATCGCCGCGCCCGGCCCGCGCAACCGCGCGGCGAACGCGGATTGCACGCTCGACAGCGTCGCGCTGCCGAGGGCGGCCAGGCCGCGTTCAATGGCATCCGCCTCCGCGGCGGAGGTGCTGACCGTGACGCTGAAGCTCGCCGCGACGCTGCCTTCCGTGTTGCCGGCCGTCACGCTGACCCTGCCGACGCCCTCGATCATCGGGGAGACCGTGAGGTGGGCGCCCGCCACGGATACGTTGATGGCCGGATCGACCGTGCTCGCACTGAAAACGAGCCCCGTACCGCCGAACGACTGGCCGAGATCGACCACGCCCGGCGCTCCGCCGACTACCAATGCCATGTCAGGCAGTGCACCGGCGACGGACGGCGGGACGTCCCGCACGGTCACCGTGAAAGAGTTATCGGCGCTGGCCGCGCTGTTCGTCGCGGTAACGGTCACGGTGTCGGAGCCCGCGCTAACGCCCGTCACCATCAGCGACGTTCCGTCCACGGAGACGGCCACCGCATCGGACGAGGTTGCCGCCGAGTACATGAGACGCGTCCCCGTGAACGCGCCGGACAGTTCGACCGTCATCGAGTCGCCCACCATCAGCGTGATGTCCGCGAGCGCCTCGGCGGCCGCGGGAGGCTGATCCTCCACGGTGACGGCGAGGTCCTGTGACGCGCTGCCCTCCGTGTTCGTCGCTGTCACGGTCACCGTGACGGAGCCGAGGCCCACGCCGGCAACCGACAGCGTGGAGCCCTCCACGGACGCCGTCGCCATCGCCTCCGAGGACGACACCGCGGTGTAGGTCAGCCCACTACCAGAGAAGGCGTTCGAGAGATCTACGTTCGCCACGTCGCCCACGTTGACGGAGATCGGCTCGAGGGCGTCGGCCACGGCGGGTGCAACATCCCGCACGGTCACCGGCAGATTCTGCGAGGCGCTGCCCTCCGTGTTCGACGCCGAGACGGCGACCGTCACGGATCCCGACGCCACGCCGGTGACCGACAGCGTGGCGCCATCGGCGGATACTGCCGCCATCCCGTCGGGCGAAGAGATCCCTGAGTAAGAGAGGCCGGTGCCCGAGAACGCCCCGAAGAGATCGACCTCCACAGTGCTTCCGACCCGCACCGAGACCGGCTCGAGCACCTCCCCGACCGCGGGCGGGATATCCCGCACCGTCAACCCGAAGCTTTGGTCCGTCGAGCCGCCGCTGTTGGTAGCCACGACCGTCACGACAGCCGGGCCTGCCTCGAGCCCTGTCAGAGTCAATCCCGTACCTTCCACCGAGACCGTCGACGCAGTGGTCGGCTCTACTTCCGCCGAGTACGCGACGACGGGCTTTGCGAATCCGGGCCCCAAGTCAACCGTGACCGACTCCGTGACCCGCACTGTGGCGTCCGCGTAGGCGTCAGCCACCTCAGGTGGTTCGTTCGTGACCGTGACCTGGAAGCTCTGTTCTGCGGTGAGGGAGCCCTCGGCAACGCTCGCGGTCACCGTCGCCGTCCCTGGCCCCACCGCCCGCATGACTAGCAGGTTCCCCGCAACCCACACGCTAACCACCGAGCTATCCGAGGAAACTGCGTAGCATTCGCTGTGTCCTCCGGCGAAGTAGTCATTAAAATCGATCCTGTGCAGCCTGCCGTCCACATGAAGACTGAGGTCTTCAATCTGGTTGGAGACGCGCGGCGGGAGGCCGTCCTGTGCGCCCGCCCCGACCGACGCCAGTGACAGCACGATCGCTGTCGCGACGGTGAGCCAGCCGCACTCGCGCGACCGGTGCGCAAGTGGAGAACGTTCCTGCAGAAGTGAGTGCCGTGGGCTCATGTCGCCTCCTGTGTCTGCGGCCTGGTTCGGACACGCATGTGGGCTATCAGGGCCACGGCTTCGCAAACGCGCGCTGAACGTGCGTGGAACGCTGCAAAGCCGTTATGCAATGGTAGCAAGTTGCCATGTTCCGTTTGAGGTGCGATTCGGAAAAAAGGTCGCACTAGAGCCGAGGCACATCCCGGTATCCCGGCGTCCATATCAGCAGTGTCGGACCCGGCCGACACGGTCTCTTCCCCGTTCAACGGCAGTTCCGTACGCGCGTCTCCGTCCTTCAGATAGACCGCCCACGGCCCTCTCCCCTGCTCGCCCCCGTTCATCGCATGGCGTCAGGTGTCCGACCCGTCTCTTGACACCGGGCGAAGCACGCACGACGATTTTCGAAACGAGCCGCGTTGCGGCCGGAGTTGCTGAACGAGGACCACGGATTTGGACCTGCTCGCACGTATAGGAAAGGAATGGGAAGCCGACTGGCGGCCCCAAGCGATGGCACTCGGGTTGGCAAAGGCGTTGCTAAGCGGACAGGCCGAGCACAAGTTCGGATCCGGGGTCGCGGAGGAGTTGGGTCGCCGGCTCTACGGGGTGCTGGACATGGAACAGCTCGCCCTGGTAGGCGACTGGATCATCGATTGCGACACCGGCGAGGCGCTGCTTGCCCGGGTCGAGGACCGCGAAGCAACGTCTGCGTAGCAGCGGGAAACCGTCATTGCGCTCGCGTTCCGGTCGCGCGCCGGGTGGGAGCGTCCCGCGCGCCCCCCGCGAACTGCTAGGGAGAGCAGTATGAAATCAATCACCGATCTCGCGAGGGAATGGGAAGGCGAGATGCCGCTCGAAGTCGCCGAGCGCGGGATTGCACGCGGCCTGGAGTGTCAACGTGCGTTGCTTTGCCGTCAGGCGAAACGCAAGTTCGGCTCCGAAGTCGCGGCGGAACTGGCTCGCTGGGCCGACACCTTGACCCACCCGTTCCCACTCGCCGTGGCGAGCATCTGGATCATCGACTGCGCCTCCGGCCCGACCCTGCGCAAGCTCATGGAACTCTCCGGCGAGTCGTTGGACGAGTGGTGGGATGCGAGGCCGTTACGCAGGCTGCTGTGCGTGGGGGCGAAACACAAGTTTGGACGAGAGGCCCAGGCGGAACTGGCTGCCAGGCTGGTGCTCGTCTCGGACGCCGAACGCCTGACGACGGTGAGCGATTGGATCATGGACTGCGATTCGAGCGCGGATTTGCTGGAAATGGTGGGGCATGCCCACGAGCCGCTGACGTAATCAGCCGTAGAACCGCCGCCGCGCGTCCATCGATATCAGACCATCCTCCACGTCCGCCCGAACGGCTTCCGGGTCCCGCGCGGACGGATCCCCGATCCCTGCGCCCCCGGGCGTCTCCATCACCAGCGTCGACCCCGGCGGCACCGTTTCCTTCCCCTTCGGCGCAAGCTCCGTGCGCGCGTCGCCGTCCCTGAGGTAGACCGCTCCCGGGCGGCCGCCGTGCCCGCCATCGCGCCCTCGGGCCGGATGCCGGATGCGGTCGAACATCCGCGAAACCTCGAACGGCGCGCCCTGGGCGTGGGCGATCTCGATGACCTGGCCGAGCCCGCCGCGCAGCCGGCCGGGCCCGCCGGAGTCCGGCAGGTATTCCTTCCGCCAGACGATCAGCGGTGCGGTGACCTCGTTGATCTCCGTGGGCGTCGTGCGCACGCCGGAGGGGAACGCGGTTGTCGAGAGGCCGTCCTTGCCGGGGCGGG
Source organism: Gammaproteobacteria bacterium (assembly GCA_028821035.1). Taxonomy (GTDB): domain Bacteria; phylum Pseudomonadota; class Gammaproteobacteria; order Pseudomonadales; family Azotimanducaceae; genus VXNE01. Next base: position 10,170 of record JAPPHP010000448.1, read on the forward strand.
CGCCGGTGCCTCCGTTGTAGATGGGGTTGGTGACGAATGGGGCGCCGGGGACGTTGTCGCCGGCGGCGGCATGGGAACTCGAAAGCAGCACCGGGTTCCAGATGCAGGAAGCGCCCTCCGCCGGGACCCGGTCCGGGATCACCTGTGCGAGGCAGCCGAGGATCACGTCCGGCAGCATCTGTCCGAGCGCGTGCCGGGCCGACACCGCCGCCGGGCGGGGCGCGTTCAGGATGCAGCCTTCCGGGGCCGTCACTTCCACCAGTTCGAGCGATCCCGCGTTGTTCGGCACGTCGCCGCCGACGACGCAGCGCACGCCGAACGACGCATAGGCGCGCGTGTAGTTGAGGGGCACGTTGATGCCGAAGCGGGACAGGCCGGACGTTCCGTCGAAGTCCACCAGGATGCGGTCGTCCTCGACCGTCAGGGCGCAGGCGATGCGCACCGGCGTGTCGTAGCCGTCGACGTCCATCGCGTAGCGCCAGGTGCCGTTCGGCAGCGCCGCGATCTCTGCCGCCATGGCGCGGCGCGAACTCGCGACGATGGCGGCGCCCGCCTCGTCGAGCCCATCGAGCCCGAAATCCTCGAGCATGGCGAGGAGCTGTTCCGCCCCCGTCGCGTTGCACGCGGTCAGGGAGTAGAGATCGCCTTCGGCGACGAGCGGGTCGCGCACGTTGGCGCGGACGATCTCCATGAGGGTCGCGTTCAGTTCCCCCGCGCGGAACAGGTGCCCGATGGGGATGGCGATGCCCTCCTCGAACACCTCGTTCGCTTCCGGACCGAAGCCGCGGCCGCCGACGTCCGCGATGTGCGTGGTGCTCGCGAAGAGCGCGACGGGGCGTTCGTCGACGAACACCGGGGTGACGACCGTGAAGTCGTTCAGGTGGCCGGTGGCGTCCCAGGGGTCGTTGGTCAGCAGCACGTCGCCGGGGACGAGGGTGTCGAGGGGGTACTTGGCGAGGAACTTGCCCACGGACTCGGCCATCGCGTTGACGTGGCCGGGCGTGCCGGTGACGGCCTGAGCCAGCATGGCGCCGCGCGTGTCGAAGACGCCAGCGGAAAGGTCGCCGGCTTCGCGCACGACCGTCGAGAACGCGGTGCGCATCAGGGTGCGCGCCTGCTCTTCGACGATCGCCAGCAGCCGGTTCCAGACGAGTTGCGTGCGGATCGCGGCGCGGCCGCCGTCTGTCGTCATCGTTCGCCTCCCGATTCGGTCCGCTCCATCACGATATCGCCCCGGGACGTCACACGCGCGTGGAAGGCCGGACTCAGGACGGTCGTCGTCTGCGCCTCGACGATCATGGCGGGCCCTTCGACCGCCGCGCCCGCCGCGAGCCCCTCGCGTGCGAAGCGCTGCGCCGACAGCCACTCGCC
>JAPPHP010000471.1 GCA_028821035.1 Gammaproteobacteria bacterium
GCGCGTGCGCTGAAGGTCTGGATGTCCGTGCAGACGTTCGGCATGGCCGCGTTCCGCGAAGCGGTCCAGGGCGGTCTGGACCTCGCTCGCCGAGCCGAGGAGTACGTAGGGGAGAGCCCGTTCCTGGAAGTGCTGACGCCGGTGTCTCTCGGGATCATCTGCTTCCGGGTGGCATCAAGCGAAACGGCCCTGGACGAGGCAACGCTCGAACGCGTCAACCGGGCCGTGCTCGCGCGGATGTTCTGGGACGACCTGGCGTTCCTGTCGTCCACTTCGCTCAAGGGCGTGTTCGCGCTGCGCATGTGCATCATCAACCACACGACCACGTGGGATGACGTGCAACGCACGCTGGAGGCGGTGGCGCGCTTTGGCGAAGAGGCGTTGCGGGAAGCCGTGGCGGAACCCTGACCCAGGGAGGAGGAGAGTACATGGCGGCCCACCGCTCGGATTCCGGAGACGGTGCCCCCGATCCCCTCGCGGCGATCTGGCAAGAGATAAACGCGTTGGGGCTGACTGCCCACGTGGCGGACCTGGACGCCCACGGTTTCACCGTCATACCGCCGAAACTGGCTACGCCGAACGGCCTTGCCGACCGGCTGCGGGACGCGGTGCTCGACGTGGCGGAGGTCCGTAACGGGGTACGTCCCGACGTCGCAACGGGGGGCACCCACGCCGGCTACCGGAAGCGCTTCGCGAAGGAAGGGGGCGACTCGCCGTTCGGCGAACTGGTGCAGGCGCTCATCCTGGAGGGGCCGGTCTTCGAGGAGGCGCTGATGAATCCAGTGCTCCTGGCGATGACCACGTATCTCTGCGGGTACGGGGTGGTCCTTTCGAGCATGGGCTGCTTCCTGAAGGGGCCCAACGAGACTCCCGTGGACCTGCACTGCGACACGTTGCTGCCCTCGCCGTACCCGCACGAGGCGCTCGTCTGCAACGCGACGTACCTGCTCACGGATTTCGACCGGGAGAACGGCGCCACGGCGTTCGTGCCGGGCAGCCACAAGTGGTGCCGGGCGCCGCGCGGCGAGGAGGGACTGGTCCTGCGGAACCCGCAGGCCGTCGTCGTCGAGGCGCCGGCGGGGTCCCTCCTCGTGTGGCACGGGAACACGTGGCACGGCGCCTTCCCGCGGACCGCGACCGGGTTGCGCATGAGCATGCCCGTGCTCATGGCGCGTCCGTTCATGCGCACGGAGGAAGACCTGGCCGACCAGGTGCCCGAGGAGACGTTGCAGCGCAACCCGCCGCGCTTCGCCGTACTGGTCCAGCAGGGCGTCGTGTACGGATACCGGGGCCACACCGATGCGAACCGGCGCGGCCGGCGCGCGGCGAAGTACCTTGGGGCCTACCAGGAGGACTGCGGCGGGCTGCTGTCGCTCGATCCGCTGCGCATGCACCTGTACGGGTGAAGGCGGAGCGTCGCGGGCGAATCTCAGTCGGGGCCCGGCACGTCCCGGGTGCGGAACGGCCAGGCCAGGGGCACCGCACCCTCGGTACCCGGTATCCGGCGTGCCGGCAGCGGCGGCGCCGGCGTACCGCACAGCACCGTGTGCCAGTAGGCCCAGGAGCGCGCGTCGAACACGCCCGGGTGAGCGCGTCGCAGGGCGTCCCGGAGGGTTTCGTCGTCGAAGTGACGCCGCATCGCGACGACGTCGTCCACGTCGCCGAAGGTCATCACGTGGTTCAGGAAGAACACGGTGTCGCGCAGGGTCTCCTCGGGCGGCTTGAACCAGACCACCCGCCGGGCGACGGCGCGGAGTTCGGCGTTGGAATCTGCGGGCACGCTCACGGACGCCTCAACCAGGGTCGCGGCTCGAAGGTCGGCAGGCGCTTCAGGTCCACCGCCCCGACCGCTGCGGCGAGTCGGTCCCGGACCGTGTTCGGCACGGTGTCCAGGTCGCCTTCCGCGTAGTAGGTGAGCGCCTTCAGCGTCAGCAGCGGGTTGAAGCCGGTTCCATACACCGCGCCGGCGGCTCCGAGTGCGTCCTCCAGCGCGACGCCCGCACGGAGGACCGCGTCGATGTCCAGGTAATCCTTGGCGTCCGCGCGGGCCTGCACGGTCGTTACCTTGGTCGCGGCCACGTCGAGCAGGGAAGCCACGAAGATACCGGGCCCGTCCGCGCGGTCAGGCTCGCGCACGGAACACAGATCGAGCCCGCCGAAAAACGAGACGTGCACGTCGCCTTCGCGGTCCACGACGCAGGTCAGCGTGTTCCCGGACTGCTGCAGCGTTCGCGCGGCTTCCAGGTAGCCGATGCGTTTCCTGAGGTCCTCGGGCGCGAAGGGCTCCCGCGAAAAGAAGTCGAAGTCGACGGACTCACGGTGCCCCAGCCGGAGCGCAAGGGCCGTGCCGCCGTAAAGCACGAAGTCGGTGGGCGTGTCCCCGAGCGCGCTCCACAGACGTCTCTGCGGTCCTGGAAGCATGCCCAGATCGAAGGTGGTCACGTTGCCGGGCGCCCGAACGTGGAAGGAGCATTTTATCGCCGATCGGGGCTGTCGCCCGACCGGATCAGCGCGGTGGCGCGGGGAAGTCATCTCCCGAACGCCGCGCCAGGATGCGGAGCACCCGTCCGAACCGGCCGTTCAGCGCCGCGAGCAGCGCGTCCACGGCCCGGAAGCCGAGGCGGCCGCGGGAGAACAGGACCAGCGAGCGGAGGGGCAGGTTGTGCGCCATCTCCTCGAACATGCGGGCGTTGGTCTCGTCCAGGTCCGTCACGCCGAGCATGCGCTGGAACTGCCGGGCCACACGGCGCTGGACCTGGCGCCCGAGCCAGGTCTCTGCGATCTCGGTGATCGTCGAGTTGACGTGGTACGGACGGGACGGCTCGGGCTGCGGCACGGGCCTGCCCAGCATGTCCTCGAACGCCGCGTCGGATACCTCGAGTCCGCGGGAGGTAAGCCCGGGCCCGCGCCGCAGGCTCTCCGTCCCGGGAGCGTGCCCGGACCGGATCGGCAGGCGTCCCGTGAGGCGAATGTCGCGGCTGGAGGCGCCGATGCGCACTTCGACTTCACCGGCCTCCACGGCCCAGCGGCCGCGGTCGGCGTCGTAGAACGCGAAAGCCGAGTCGTCGAGCGTCAAGCTCACCGTGCGGGTTCGCCCGGCCCCGACGCGCACCTTCGTGAAGGCGCGCAACTCCTGCTCCGGGCGGTACACGCTTGACTCGCCGTGGCGAACGTATAGCTGGACGACCTCGGAACCGTCCCGGTGGCCCGTGTTCGAGAGTTCGAACGTGACGTCCAGGTGGCCCCCCTGCTCGAACTGCGCGGAGGAGAGAGCGAAATTCGAGTACTCGAACGTCGTGTAGGAGAGGCCGTGCCCGAACGGGAACAGGACACGGACGCCGGCGCTATCGAAGTAGCGGTAGCCGACGTAGAGCCCTTCGCGATACTGCACCTGGCGCCCGCTCCCCGGGAACCACCGGTCGGCGGGCACGTCCGACCGCCGCAGGGGAAAGGTCTCCGCGAGCTTGCCGCAGGGATTCACGATGCCGAACACGACCTCCGCGACGGCGGCGCCGCCAGCCTGCCCACCCAGGTAGCCCTCCACGATAGCGGCCGGCGCCGCGACCCATGGCATCTCGACCGGAGCGCCGTTGCTGAGTACGACGACGGTGTTCGGATTCGCCGCGCACACGGCCTCGATCAGCCGGTCGTGCTGTTCGGGCAGCCGCATGTGCTCGCGGTCGAAGCCCTCGGACTCGTAGATGCCGGGCAGTCCGGCGAAGACGATGGCGACGGGTGCGGCCTCCGCGGCGGCGACCGCCTCCGCGATCAGCGCATCGTCGCGCGCACTCCGGGCCGGGTCGTAGCCGGCGTCGTAAGTGGGAGGCGACCCGGAGCACACCGCACGAATGGCGTCGAATGCACAGTCGATGCGCGTGGGTGTCACCTGCGAACTGCCCGCTCCCTGGTAGCGGGGCGTCTTCGCGAAGGCTCCGATCACGGCCACGTCCGCGTCCGGTGAGAGCGGCAGGAGGTTATCCGCGTTCTTGAGCAGGACGACGCTCTCGGCCGCGGCGCGCCGGGCCAGGGCGTGGTGGGCGTCGTGGTCCACGCTGGACGCGCGCTTCCGCAGGCCTGCCCCGGCGAGGCCAAGCGCGACGTTGCGCGTTGCGGCGCGGTCCAGGTCCTCCTCGGCCAGCGTCCCGGCCCGCGCGGCCCCTGCCAGGCGGCGGTCGTTCACGCCGCCGCTCGCCGGCATCTCGAGGTCCAGGCCGGCACGAATCCCGAGGACCCGGTCGTTCGCGGCGCCCCAGTCGGTGACGACGAGTCCCTCGAAGCCCCATTCGCCCCGCAGCACCCGGTTCAGGAGCCACTCGTGCTCGCTGCAGTAGACACCGTTCAGGCGGTTGTACGCGCACATCACCGTCCAGGGCTGCGCCTTCCTGACCGCGATCTCGAAGCCGCGCAGGTAGATCTCGCGCAGCGTGCGCTCGTCGACGATCGCGTCGACGACGAGGCGTGCCGCTTCCTGGTTGTTGGCGGCGAAGTGCTTGAGGCTCGCGCCGACGCCTTGCGACTGGAGTCCCTCCACCAGGGCGGCGGCCATTTCGCCGGTCAGGAGCGGGTCCTCGGAGAAGTACTCGAAGTTTCGGCCGCAAAGGGGATGGCGCTTGATGTTCATGCCGGGGCCGAGCAGCACGGCGACATCCTCGGCGACGCACTGCTCGCCCAGGGCCACGCCGATCTCCCGGAGCAGGTCCGGGTCCCAGGAACTCGCGAGGGCGGACGCCGTGGGAAAACACGTGGCGGGCACGCTGGCGTTGAGCCCGACGTGGTCGCCCGCCGTCGACTGCTTGCGCAGGCCATGGGGACCGTCCGTGAGCATGATGGAGGGTATCCCGAGGCGTTCGTTCTCCTCGAGGTGCCAGAAGCTCTTGCCGGAGCAAAGCGCGGCCTTCTCGTCGACGGACATCCGTCCGACGAGTTCCGCGGCCCGGGCCTGCTCGGCTGCCGGCCCGGACGGCGGCATGGCTTCGCTCATTTGGGCCGCGTCAGTACAGGCCGTCGGCGCGCAGGTCCAGGAAGGACTGCTGGAAGCCCTCGATGATCCGGTCGACGTCGTCCACGCTGTGTGCCCCGGAGAGGAACGCCAGGTGGACGCCGGGGACGATGACGTCGTAGCCGAGGAGATGGAGGTAGAACTCCTTCTCCGCCCACTTGCCGTCCTCGGTGAAGTCGAAGGAGTCGTTGATCGGGGTGTCCTGGAAGCGCAGGTGCACCATGGATCCCGCATTCATGAGCTGCGCGGCGAAACCGTGCTCGGCGCAGAAGGCGTTCACCTCGGACGCGAGCCGGTCGCCCTGCTCCGCGAGGTACGGGTACAGGGTGTCCTTCGTGTCGCGCATTTCGCGCATCGCGGCGATCCCGGCCGTCATCGAGAGGGGATTGCCGCCGAACGTGCCGCCGGAGAAGACCCAGGGCGCGCCGTCCTTGCCGGAGAAGCAGTTCATGATGTCGCGGCGGCCGGCCACGGCGCCGATCGGCAGTCCGGCGGCGATGGCCTTGCCGTAGGTGGCGAGGTCCGGCGTGATCCCGTAGTACTCCTGGCAGCCGCCGTAGGCGATGCGGAAACCCGTCACGACCTCGTCGAAGCAGAGCAGGACGTCGTTCTTCCGACACGCATCCTGCAGGCCGCTGAGAAACTCGCCGGAATCGAGGCGGGGATTGGAGTTCTGAGAGGGCTCGACGATCACCGCCGCCAGTTCGTCGCGGTGCTCGCGGATCAGGTCGTAGGCGGCGTCGTTGCGGTAGGGCAGGACCATCATCGTCTCGTCGCGGATGACGTCCGGGATGCCCTTGCCGACGCTCATCCCGAGGGGCTTCGAGCGCGGGCTGTTCGGGTTGACGTGGACCAGCGCGTAGTCGTGGGCGCCGTGATAGGAACCGGCGAACGAGGCGATCTTCGTCTTGCCGGTGAAGGCCCGGGCGGCGCGCATGGCGTACATGGTCGCCTCGGTGCCCGTGTTGCAGAAGACGACCTTGTCGGCACAGGGCGACGCCTCTTCGACCAGCTGGCCGAGTTCCGCCTGCAGTGCGTTCGGGATCCCGAAATGCCATCCCTTCTCGAGCTGGGCTTCCAGGGCGGCCGTGACCGCCGGGGGGCGGTGGCCGAGGACGCAGGGGCCGAACCCCATCGTCATGTCGATGTAGGTGTTGCCGTCGACGTCCGTCAGCGTCCCGCCGTCCGCGGACTCGACGTAGATCGGGTGCGGCATCTCCACCGTGGCCACGATCTCCTGCGACAGCGCTTGCCGCCCCCGCGACCTCACCTCGGCGGATTTCGGCGTGCGCGCGATCAGCTTGCGGCGGACGGCCTGGGACCGCTCTCCCTCCAGGATGCGTTGGCTGGCTTCTTCTTTGTTCATGTCTTCGCTTCCCTTGCGGTCGAGCGGGGCGGGTAGTGTATTGGACATTCACGGCGGCGGCATCGCGGGCGGTCGGGCGCGTTGCGGCGCTCGCTGGCGGGGCGGTAAGATCGAGCGGTTCCCCACCCAAGGAAGCGCACATGCCTCGCTACGACCTGCTCATCAAGGGCGGCACGGTGATCGACGGACTCCGGACGCCGCGCTACACGGCGGACATCGCCGTCGCCGGCGGACGGATCGCGCAGATCGGGCGGGTCGCCGAGTCCGAGGCCGCGCGGGTGTTCGACGCGAAGGACCTGATCGTGGCGCCCGGCTTCGTGGACCTCCATACCCACTACGACTCGCAGGTGTTCTGGGACCCGTGGTGCACGCTCTCCGGCTGGCACGGGGTGACCTCCGTCGCGATCGGCAACTGCGGTTTCGGCTTCGCGCCCGTCAAGCCCGAGGACCGCGAGCGGGCCATGCTCACCATGGAGCGCAACGAGGCGGTCCGCGCGACCACGATGGCGGCCGGGATGCCCTGGGACTGGGAGACCTTTCCCGAGTTCCTCGACAGCCTGGAGCGGACGCCGAAGGGCGTCAACATGCTCTCCTACGTGCCGATCAATCCGCTCATGGCGTACGTGATGGGCCACCAGGCCGCCAAGGAGCGCCCGGCGACCGAAGAAGAGCGCAGGCGCATGTGCGCCCTCCTGAGCGAGAGCCTCGACGCCGGGGGATGCGGGATATCGGCGCAGCTCCTTGGCCCCGGCAGCGTGCAGCGCGACTACGACGGCACGCCGATGATCACGGACACCATGTCAGAGGAGGACCTGCTGACGTTCGCGGCGGTCCTGCGCGAGAAGCAGCGTGGCTTCATCCAGGTGCTCGGCGGGAGCCCGGAGCTCGGCGAGCAGCTCTGCGAGGTCAGCGGCCGGCCCCTCGTCTGGAACGCGGTCGTGCTGCTCCTGGACCAGCACGGCAATACCTACGGACACTACAAGGACCGCCTGCGCTGGCTGGAAGAGGCCAACGCGAAGGGCCACCGCATCTTCGGCCAGTGCGTGACGGCCCAGAACAACTACGAGTTCTCGCTCACCGACTGGAACCTCTTCGACCCGATCCCGGCATGGCGGGCGGTGACCCTCGGCAGTGTCGAGGAGCGCATGCGCAAGATGCGCGACCCGGAGCTGCGCCAGGCGGTCCGCGACAGCTATCGACCGAGGCCGTTCATCGGCGCGCTCTCGACGGACATTCCGGACCTCCGGATCGCCGAGGGTTTCACCGATGACGTGCGCGCGCTCGAAGGCTACACGGTAGGCGAGATCGCGAAGCGCGACGGCAGCCACCCGGTCGATGTCTTCCTCGACACGGCCCTGGCGGACGACCTGCGCACGGTGTTCGTCACGCCGCCCCAGGAATTCGAGATGGACGCGATGCGGGAGATGGCGAACTCCCCCTTCGCGCTGCCCGGCATCTCCGACGGCGGGGCGCACATGAAGTTCATGACGACCGGCCGCTACGCGACCGAGTTCCTGACGTTCCTGGTGCGCGACAACGGCATCATGGACCTCGAGCAGGCCCACTGGCGGCTGTCGGGCTACCCGGCGCTCGCCGCCGGGTTCACGGACCGGGGCGTGCTCCGCGGAGGAGATCCGGCGGACATCATCGTCTACGACTACGACGCCCTGAAGCTCCTGCCGACGGAACGCCTGCACGACTTCCCGGCCGGGGACTGGCGGCTGTCGCAGAAGGCGGACGGCTACCGGCTGACGATCGTCAACGGCCGGGTCACGTTCGAAGACGGCGAGTGCACCGGGCAGACCCCGGGCGTGCTCCTGCGCCACGGCCGTACCGCGCCCGACGCGCTCGCCGCCTGACGGCGCGCGCGGGTGGACATGTTCGACCTCGACGGCCGCGTAGCGGTCGTCACGGGAGGCAGCAAGGGCATCGGCCGTATGATCGCGGAGGAACTCGTCCGCCGCGGGGTGCGCACCTACATCACGGCCCGGCATGGGGACGTCTGTCTCGAGACCGCGGCGGAACTGTCGGAGGCCGGCGAGTGCATCGGCATCCCGAACGACATGTCGACCGTCGACGGCGTCGCCGCGCTTGCGAAGGAGCTGGCGCGACACGAGGACGGCCTGGACATCCTCGTGAACAACGCGGGGACGGGTTGGGTGGCCCCGTTCGACGAGTTCCCGGAGAGGGGTTGGGACAAGGCGTTCAACGTCAACCTGAAAGGGCCGTTCTTCCTGACCCAGCGGCTGGCGCCGCTGCTGCGCGCCGCGGCGAGCGCGGAACGGCCGGCGAAGGTCATCAACATCTCCTCCATCGACGGCGTCTACGTGCCGGACGACGACTCGTTCTCGTACGCCGCGAGCAAGGCGGGACTGAACCACCTCACGCGCCGCCTGGCCAAGTTGCTGGCGCCCGAGCACATTCACGTCAACGCCATCGCGCCGGGCGCGTTCGTCAGCGACATGAACGTGATCGCGCGGGACGAGCCGGAGCGCATCGCTGCTTTCGTCCCCGCCGGACGGGTGGGGCGGCCGGAGGACATCGCGGGAACGGTCGTGTACATGGCGTCGCGCGCGGGCGACTACCTCATGGGCGTCACCTTGGCGGTGGACGGGGGCGTCACGCACGCCATGTAGACGCGTCGGCTGCCCGGGGCGTGCCGGTCTGCTACCTTACCTCGCGCCGTTGATCGTCCTGAGGAAGCCCCAAATGCCGTGCAGGCACACCTTCGCCACGAGGCCCGCCGTGCTCGCGGCTGCCGCCGTCTCGCTCGCGACGCTGGCACCGGTCGCCTCCGGGGACACGAAACTCCTCTGGGGCGACACGCACCTGCACACGTCGTACTCCTTCGACGCGTTCATGAACAACAACCTCACGGTGGATCCCGACTACGCCTACCGGTTCGCCAAGGGCATCCCGGTGATGCACCCGTACCACCGGGCGTGGATGCGGCTCGAGGAACCCCTGGATTTCCTGGCGGTGTCCGATCATGCGGAGTTCATCGGCGCGATGCGGCGCATCTACCTCGATGGGCTGCCACGCGAGGATGTGGGTTTCGTCGAATCGATCCGCAACTGGTTCTTCACCCGGCAGATCCGTAGCGTGATCGACGATGGGCAGGGGCCCGAGTTCTTTCAGGGCATCCTTCCGCCCGGCGCGGATCCGCGGGAGGTCGCCGCCGCCCACGGCGCGGATGGCGGCGGGCCGCTCGTTTCTCTGCCTCCGAGCCTGTTGCGCGAGGCCTGGGGCGAGATCGTGGATGCCGCGGAGGCGCACTACCAGCCGGGGACCTTCACGAGCCTGATCGGCTGGGAGTGGACTTCCACGCCAGGCGGGGCGAACCTGCACCGGGTCGTGCTGACCGACGCCGGAGCCGAGCAGGCGCGCGAGTTCCAGCCGGTGTCGTCCGGCCAGAGCCCGTATCCCGACGATCTCTGGGCCTGGCTCGACGAGACCAGCGCCGCCACCGGCGCCCGCTTCCTCTCGATCCCCCACAACTCCAACGTCTCCAAGGGCTTCATGTTCCCGGACATCACGTTGCGCGGGGAGCCCGTGGACGCCGACCATGCCCGGGCCCGGATGCGCTGGGAGAGAATCGTCGAGGTCACCCAGATCAAGGGCGACTCGGAGGCGCATCCGCTGCTTTCGCCGGACGACGAGTTCGCCGACTTCGAGACGTATCCGTTCCACCTGCAGACCGACGCACAGGAGTACGCGCCCGACGCGGGCGACTATGCGCGCTCGGCTCTCCGGCGGGGGCTCGCACGCGGCGCGGCCGTGGGGATCAACCCGTTCCAGTTCGGGATGATCGGTTCTACGGACTCCCACTCGGGGCTCTCGACGGCGGCGGAGGACGCATTCGGGGGCAAGATGGCCACGGACTCGATTCCGGAGCGGAAGGACGATGTCGTCATTTCCGGCTTCGCGACCGGTTGGACGATGTCCGCATCGGGCCTTGCGGCGGTGTGGGCGGAGGAGAACACCCGCGAGGCCATCGTCGACGCCATGCACCGGCGTGAGACGTACGGGACCAGTGGACCACGGATCGGCGTGCGTTTCTTCGGCGGCTGGGAGTTCTCCGAGGCTGACCTCGAAGCGGAAGATGTTGCGGCCGCCGGGTACGGGAAGGGCGTGCCCATGGGTGGTGAACTCGTCACCGCGCCCGATGGCGCCGCGCCGCGCTTCCTGGCCGTGGCGCACAAGGACCCCTCGGGGGCGAACCTGGACCGCGTCCAGATCGTGAAGGGTTGGCTCGACGCGGACGGCGCGACCCACGAGCGGGTGTTCGACGTGGCCTGGTCCGGGGAACGGCAGCCGGGTGCGGACGGCAAGCTGCCGGCCGTGGGTAACACGGTGGACCTCGAGACGGCCCGCTACGCGAACTCCATCGGTGCGGCCACCCTGTCGACGGTGTGGGAGGACCCGTCCTTCGACGCCGGGCAGCCGTCCTTCTACTACGTGCGGGTCATCGAGATTCCCACCCCGCGTCACACGCTCTACGACGCGGTGGCGCTTGGCAGGGACGTGCCGGACTACGGCCCTTCGACCCTCCAGGAACGCGCGTACACGTCGCCGATCTGGTATTGGCCGTCGGTGGAGTAACCGCCGCGCGCAGGCGGCGAGGAGGGGACGGTGTTATACGCGGCAGCGATCATTGTGGGCATCGCGGCGGCCGCTGCCGGAATAGGGCTGTCGCGAAGATTGGATGCCGAGCGCGCGATCTTCGGTTGGGCGCTCGTTGTTGCGGCGTTCTGGTACATCGGCTTCGGCCTGTTCCATGGACAGGCCCTGTCCGAACTCGCGCCCCAGCTCATCGCCGGTGCAGTGTTTCTCGTTTTGGCCGTGCTGGGCCTGACCAGATCGATCGCCTTCACCTCCGCGGGCTGGCTTCTTCACGTCTTCTGGGACTACCTCGGACCGTACTTTGGCGAAGTGGCCACACCGTGGTGGGTTCCGCCCGCGTGTCTCGGGTTCGACGTCGTCGTAGGCATGTATCTCCTCGCGCGGTACCGTGGGGCCGCGCCGCTGCCCGAACCCGAACCGGCCTGATAGGACTCCGTATCCGGACTCGTCCGACGGGCCGGCTTCAACGCCAGAAGTACCCGTTGCCCGTGGCCCGGTAGCTGCGCAGGAAGACCTGGTCCATCGCGATGC
>JAPPHP010000196.1 GCA_028821035.1 Gammaproteobacteria bacterium
CGGTCTGGCAACGCTGCGCGGAACTCGGGGTCTCGCCGACGTTCCACCGCGGCTCGCGCGGACGCGCCTTCCGCATGTCCCCGTCGAACTTCTGCTACAACCACATCGGCCACTTCGCGGCGGCGTCGGAGGCGGTCTGCAAGGCGATCTTCCTCGGCGGCGTGACGGCGCGGTTCCCGCAACTCAACTTCGCCTTCCTCGAGGGCGGCGTGGGGTTCGCCTGCCTGCTCTATGCCGACCTCATCGGCCTCTGGGCGATCCGCAACCGCGACGCGCTGGCGTTCACGGACCCGGCCAACCTGGACATGGAACTGCTCGGCGAACTCGCCACCCAGTACGCGGACGAGCGCTTCCAGGCGGCCATCTCCGAGGGACGCGGCGTCGGCACGAGCAATGGTCCCGCGACCACGGGCCATCTCGAGGAACTGGACGACTACGCGGCCTGCGGCATCGAAGCCGCCACGGACTTCCTCGACCTCTTCGTCAAGCCGTTCTACTTCGGCTGCGAAGCGGACGATCCCACCAACGCCTGGGCCTTCAACCGGGAGTTCAACCCCTGCGGGGCGGAGATCAAGACACTGTTTGGCTCCGACATCGGTCACTTCGACGTGCAGGAGATGGCCGGCGTGCTGCCCGAGGCCTACGAACTCGTCGAGGACGGCAAGATCGACCACCCCCAGTTCCGGCGGTTCGTGTTCGAGAACCCGGTGCGGTTCTGGGGCGAGGCGAACCCGGCGTTCTTCGAAGGCACGGTGGTGGCGGACGCGGCGCGAGAGGTGCTGGCCGGGTAGGTCCTGGCCGGCTGACGGGTAAGGGTCCGCCTGGCGTAGCAGACCGTGTCCGGCGCGGAAATCCTCGGCGTCATCGTCGCCTACCAGGTGGCGCTGATCGCGATCGGCCTCTGGGCGCGGCGCCGCACGCGGGACCACACCGACTACTTCATCGGCGGCCGCAACCTCGGCGGGTTCGTCGCGAGCCTCTCCTACGCCGCCGGGTCGTCGTCCGCCTGGTCGATCCTCGGCGTCTCCGGCATCGCGTACGTACAGGGCGTCTCCGCGGTCTGGTTGCTGCCGGGCACGCTCACCGGCCACGTGGTCGCCTGGTTCCTCATCGCGCGGCGGCTGCGTGACGCGAGCCGCGCGAACGGGTGGGTGACGCTCACGGACCTCGTGTGCCGGGACCTCTCCGGAGGCGCCCGCCGCTTCGCGACCGGCTTTGCGGGTATCGCGGTCGTCGTCTCTTTCGTTTTCTACGTCGCGGCGCAGTTCCAGGGCGCCGGCCACACCTTCGCCGAGACGTTCGGGCTACCGGTGTCGACGAGCGTGGCCATCGGCGCCGCGGTGATCCTCGCCTACACGCTGCTCGGCGGGTTCTGGGCCGTGAGCGTGACCGACGCGCTGCAGGCGGTGGTCATGTTCGTGGGCGCCGTGATGCTGTGCATCGCCGCGGTACTGGCGTGCGGGGGATTCGGCGCCCTGTTCGCGGCCGTCCCGCCGGAACAGATGGCGCCTCTCGGGGCCAACGCGGGCTGGCTCGCCGTGGGGTTCTTCATCGGCATGGTGTCCATCGGGTTCGGGCCGCTCGGCCAGCCGCACCTGCTGAACCGCATGATGGCGCTGCGGGACGACGCGGCGCTGCGGCGCGGGCGCGTGGTGGCGCTGACCTGGTTCGTGGTGGTGCTCACGAGCATGTTCCTCACCGGGCTCGCCGGCCACGCCCTGGCGACGGACGTGGTCGACGGCGAACGCCTGTTCTTCCAGTTGACGTCGGCGCTGTTGCCCGCCGTGGTGGCCGGCATCACGATCGCCGCCGTGCTCTCGGCGGTGATGTCCACGGCGGACAGCCAGTTGCTCGTTGCCGCGAGCGTCGTCTCCCACGACCTCGGCATCGGGCGGGAGCGCGTGTCGGTCTCGCGCTGGATCATCACCGCCATCGTGGTGGTCGCGGTCGTCATCAGCGTGTGGCTGCCGGAGGCGATCTTCTCGCGGGTCCTGTTCGCCTGGAACGCGCTCGGGGCGACGTTCGGACCGCTGGTGCTTTTCACCGTGTTCCGCTGGCGCTATGCACCCTGGGCGGCGCCGGCGGCGATGGTGATCGGTTTCGTGGGTACCGTCGTGTTCTACGTGTTGCCGGACACGCCGGGAGACTTCGCCGAGCGCTTCCTGCCGTTCGTCGTGGGTATCGGGTTGCTGGTGGTGTCCCGGCAGTGGTCGGGCCGGTCAGCCATGCCGGCCGAGGCTCGCTTCACGCAGGCGTGACGTCGATGTCCGGACACGCGAGCAGGCGTGCGTCGGCGGTGAGCAGCGTCAGGCCGTAGACCTTCGCGGTCGCCGCGATGAATCGGTCTGCAGGGTCCTGGTGGGGGAGGTCCATCGATCTGCTGGCCAGGGCGACATCGAAGTTGAGCGGCGTCTCTTCCACCGGGCTGAGCACCAGGGCCTCCTGCAGCCAACTCGACGGGTCCGGCTGCAGGGTCAGGCGACCGCGTTCGGCCAGCAGCAGCGTCTCCCAAAGGCTGATCGGAGAGACATGCAGCGCCGCATCGGAAGCGCCGAGCAGCGTGTGCGTGTGCTGGGAGAGCCTGCCGGGATCGAGCAGGCTCCAGAGCCAGACGTGCGTGTCGAGCAGGAGCGGCACTACCGGTCCGCCGACTCCGATCCGTTTCCGGGGAGGTCGCCCAGAACCTCCCAGTCCTCGGGCGATGAAGCCGGCTCGATCAGATCGCCGAGAATAGTCCCCTGGTCGCGGAGGACTCCGAGCCAGGTGTGTCCTGGCACCTTGGGGGGTGGGCCAACCTGCGCGACGGGTTTCCCGAAGCGTGTCACGAGGATCGGTTTTCCCGTCCGCCCGACGCGCGCCAGCACGGCGAGGCACGTCGCCTTGAACTCGGAGATCTTCATCTCTTCCATGGGAAGATCGTACCATGGTCAACGACCATGGTCCAAAATGGTCCGGTCGAAGATGCGCCGGACAGAACGCTACAATGCGCCGCTCGACGCCCGGGGGACAGCGATGAAGGTCGACGGTGGAGTAGGTTGGGACCTCGAGCAGGTGGGGGCGGAAGCCCGCGAGCTGGAGGAGATGGGCTACAGCGGCATCCTCACGGCGGAGACCGGGCACGACCCGTTCCTGCCCCTTGCATTCGCTGCGCAGACAACCTCGCGGGTCGATCTCGGCACCGGTATCGCGGTGGCCTTCGCGCGGACGCCGATGATCCTGGCCAACATCGGCCACGACCTGAATGCGCTCTCGAAGGGCCGTTTCGTCCTCGGTCTCGGTTCCCAGATCCGGCCGCACATCACCAAGCGCTTCAGCATGCCGTGGTCGCATCCCGCCGCGCGGATGCGGGAGTTCATCCTGGCGATGCGCGCGATCTGGGCGAACTGGCACGACGGCGAACCGCTCCAGTTCACCGGCAAGTTCTACACGCACACGCTGATGACGCCGTTCTTCACGCCGACGAACACCGAGTACGGACCGCCGCGCGTGACGTTGGCCGCGGTCGGGCCCCTGATGACCGAGGTGGCCGGCGAGGTGGCCGATGGCGTCATCGTCCACGCGTTCACCACCGAGAAGTACCTGCGCGAGACGACGCTGCCGGCACTCGAGCGCGGCTTTGCCAAGGCGGGGAAGAAGCGCGAGGACTTCGAGATCAGCTATCCGTGCTTCGTGGTCACCGGCCGCGACGAGCAGGAGATGGAGCAGGCGAGGACGGCGACGCGGCAGCAGATCGCGTTCTACGGATCGACGCCCGCGTACAAGCCCGTGCTCGACAGCATCGGCGCCGGCGAACTGCAGGGCGAACTCAACGCCATGTCGAAGCAGGGCCGCTGGCAGGAGATGGGCACCCTCATCACCGACGACATGCTCGGCTCCTTCGCCGTCGTGGAGGAACCGGCGAACATCGCCAGGGCGTTCAGGGCGCGTTACGGGGACATCGTCGACCGTACCTCCGCCGCTTACGGCGGCTTGCCGAACGACGCCCGTGCGGAGATCGTCCGGGAGTTGACGGCGGCGTAGACCGTCGCCTCGCGAGAGACCATGCGACTCTCGAGGCTGCACCAGGTCGCGCTGAGTGCGCCGGACCTGGACGCGTCGGTCGCGTTCTACCGGGACGTGCTCGGCGCCGCATTCATCGCGCGCTTCGATCCGCCCGGACTCGCCTTCTTCGACTTCGACGGCGTGCGCGTGCTCCTCGACCGGAACGCATCGGCCGGGACGCTGTATTTCCACGTCGAGGACATCGACGCCGGCGCGGCCGAGCTGTCCGGGCGCGGCGTCTCCATCGAGTTCGGCCCGGCCATGATCCACCGGGACGAGGACGGCACGTTCGGCCCGGCCGGTGAGGAAGAGTGGATGGCGTTCTTCAAGGACCCGGCCGGCAACACCCTGGCGCTGGCGACGCGGAGGCCTCCATCCGGGTGACGCTGCGCTTCCCTTTAGGAGGAGGGGGAGATACAGGGCCTGTATTTAGATCCAAGTGATCTAAAAAATCTCGTGTTTTTCTCCACTTTTGCCGCGTCTCCGGTTCCCATCGACGGCGAAAGGTGTAAAGTGGCCCGCCCTTTCGTTTCGAAATGTTGCGAGGTGTCTGGGAACCCCATGGGCGCTTTGTCGGCACTGATCGGACGCGTACCGGTCCTGGTCCAGGTCCAGGCTGCGGCGTTGCTGCTGGCCGGCGTCGCCGCCCTGGCGCTCTCGATGGGCACCGATGCGCAGCGCTACGAACGGGTGGCCTTCGCCCTTCCCGCGGCCGAGACCCCGTCCATCCCCTGGGAGGAGGAGCGCGCCGCGTTCGCCGACCGGATGGCGCGGGCCTTCGATATCCATCCTGCGGTTGCGGAGGAGTTCGCCGAGTGGATTCTCGAGGCGGCGAACCGGCAGGAACTGGAACCAGAACTGGTGGCGAGTCTCGTCCTGACGGAGAGCTCGTTCCGCAAGCACGCCCGCTCGCGTGTGGGAGCGATCGGCCCGGCGCAGATCCGCGGCGAATTCTGGCGGTCCTTCTGCGGGGGCGACCTGCGCGAACCGGCGGACAACATCTACTGCGGCGCCCAGATTCTCGCCTCCTTCTGGGACGCGTGCGGCGAACTCCACTGCGCGCTGCACTCGTACAACCTTGGCCCGACCGGCGCGCGCCTCGCGAGCTGGGAACGCGCCGGCGTGCGCTACGTCAGGAAGATCGAGCGCGGGCTCGCCAGGCTCGAAAGCGTCGCGATGTAGGGCCGGGCTTGTCCCCGCCGGTGCGGGAACAGGACGCTACATCGTCGCGTCGAGCGGCAGCAGGAAACGCCAGAGCGCGTCGTTCTTGACGCCCGATTCCCGGATCGCCTTCTGCGCCGCCTTGATCACCGCTCCCGTTTGCGTCTTGTCTCGAAACCAGCGATACCCCGTCCAGGCGGCGGGTGTGTGGTCCACGATCTCCATCGCGGCCATCTCGTAGTACCCGCGAATATCGTGGGAGACCCGTGCCGGGACGCCGGGGATCCCGGCCTCCTTCCAGGGCACGCCTTCCGCCACGCGAACGAACGACTCGATGGCCGCCGGAACGGCGTCGGCGTCGAGCAGGCGCGCGGCCCCGGCCAGGTTGCCGTACTTGGCCACCGCCCGGTCGTAGGCGGCGCGCAGCCCGCGCGCTTCGTCGACCGCGGGGTGGGCGTCGGGGTCGTGCCGCGCGGGTAGCGGGCACACGAGCACTTCGGAGGCGGTGTCCTCGATGGACTCCTCGAAGTCCTGCACGGTCGGCTCCTCCGACTCCAGCAGTCCGAAGGCCCGCGTCAGCACGCGATGCTGGAACGCGGCATCGTTCGGGACGCCGAGCGGCCGTCCGAGCGGGAAGTCACAGAACAGACCGCGCGGCGGGGCCATGCCGTAGAGTTGCTCGCGGATGGAGCCGATCGCGACGGTGGCGATCCCGGCGGCTTCGAACACGTGGGCGAGCGTACTGACCGTACGCGTGCAGAGGGGTCAGACCGGTGTCAGGACGACGACGTCGACCCCGCGCTCCTTGAGGAAGGCGGCTCCGGCGGGACCGCCGTCCATGCGGATGCCGGATAGTTCGAACTGGTTGCCCGCGAAGGCGAGATGCACATCGGACACGCAGCCGATGGACCCCTGCTCGGCCAGTTCCTCCAGCCGGTCAATGGGGAACACCACGTTGATATCCGCCGCCACGCCGGCCGTATCGAAGTTGGGGCTCCAGTGTCCGACCACCACGTCGCGGCGACCGCGCTCGAGCACCCGATAGCCCACATCCTGCACGGCGAACCCCTCGTCCTCCGGGTGCGAAAGCGACGCCGAAGTCACGATGGCCACGGTCGCTTCGGACAACGGAGGAGGTTGTACGAAAGCGGGGTTCTCGAATGGTGGACATTCCGTGCGCGCGGCGCCGGCCTTGATCTTCGCGTCTGTCATGGGGTCTGTCCCGCGGGAATCTCCGGGCGATTCTATGCCAACCCCGCGGCTGCGCATCAACAACGAGCCGCGGGCCTGCGTGGCCCGGCGTCGCGTCGAAAATCCGGGCCGGGCCAGTCGGCGATGTGGCGCAGGGACGCGGATCCGCCGGCGAGCCGGCTAGGGGCTCACTCCTCGTGCGGGTTCGCCATCCGATAGCCGACGCCGCGCTCGTTGAAGATGTAGGCCGGGCGCGCCGCGTCGTCGCCGAGCTTCGCGCGGAGCTGCTTCACGAAGGCGCGCACGCGCTCGGTGTCGGTAGGCTCGCGAGCGTCCCATGCCTGGCGCAGCAGCGACTCCGACGTCACCACCCGTCCCGCGTTGACCGAGAGGATGCGGAGGATCTCGTACTCGGTCGCGGTGAGCGCCACCGCGCGCCCGCTCACGGTCACCCGGCGCCGCTCGTAGTCGATGGCGAGCGCGCCGAGCACGAACGGCGCCGCCCCCGCGCGGGTCCGCAGCGCCGCCCCCACCCGTGCGTTGAGTTCGGTCGCCGAGAACGGCTTGACGATGTAGTCGGCGGCGCCGGCCTCGAAGGCGCGCGCGATGGTCTCGTCGCGGCCGTAACCCGAGATGAAGATGACGGGCATGTCGCCGAGCTCCGTGACCTCGCCCATCAGCTCGATGCCGCCCGTACCGGGCAGCATGAGGTCCAGTAGCACGAGCTGCGGCTTCTCGGTACGGATGAGTTCGCCGAGTTGGCCCGCCTCGGCGGTAACCCGCACGGCGTAGCCCGCCTGCGTGAGCGCGTCGCGCACGGAGCGAAGCGTGTGCGGATCGTCGTCCACGACGAGGATACGCGGTTTCGCGGCGGGCTCTCGGGGGGCGTCCTTCGCGGCCGGCCGGGGCTCGGCGCGAACGCCTCCGCCCTCGGCCACCGGAAGCGTGAACGTGAACCGGGCGCCTTTTGCGAGTCCCGCGCTCTCGGCCCGGATGCGGCCGCCGTGCGCCTCGACCAACCCCTTGCAGATCGCGAGGCCGAGCCCGCTGGCCGCAGTCCCGTGCCCGAGGTTGCCACCGGTGAGCGCGACGTGCTTGCGAAAGAGCTGGCGCAGCAGCTCCGGCGGTACGCCTCGACCCTGGTCGGAAACCGAGACCGCGACGTGCGCGCCCTCGCGCGCCGCCTCCACCTCGATGGGCGAGGACTCCGGAGAGTGCCGGGCGGCGTTCGAGAGCAGGTTGTTCAGCACCTGGACGATGCGCTCGCGGTCGGCCATCACCCACGGAAGCTCCCGTGGGAGGTCGATGCGGACGGTGTGGCGGGCGCCGCCGCTCAGGAACACGCTCCTCGCGCCGTCCACGAGCGCGGCCACCTCGGAGGGCTCGGGAGCGACCGACAGCGTTCCCGCCTCGATGCGTCCCGCGTCGAGGAGGTTCCCGATGAGCCCCTGCATGTGGTCGGCCTGGGCGTCGACGATGCGCAGGAACTGTTGCACCTCGACCTGCGGCAGAGCGGGCGCGGCGCCGAGCACCGCGGCGACCGAGCCCTTGATGGCAGCGAGCGGGGTGCGCAACTCGTGGCTCACCATGCCAAGGAACTCCGCGCGCTGGCGTTCGAGTTCCTCGAGTGGTGCGAGATCCTGCATGGTGACCACGACAGAGACGACCGCTCCCTCCTCGGCGCGGATCGGGGTCACGTTCACGAGCGCCCTGACGCTGCGCCCGTCGGGCACGGAGAGTTCGATTTCCTCGGCGCGCATCGTCGTGGCGTCGCCGAGCGTGCGGACAAGGGGAAACTCCGCCAGGGCGACCTCGCTGCCGTCCGCGAACCGGCAGGTCACCACTTCGAGCAGCTCCTCCACGGGGCCGTCCCCGGTGCGCAGACCCTGGACGATGCGCCGTACCTCGCGATTGATCGACACCGGACGCCCGGCCCTCGCGTCGAGCACCACCACGCCGACCGGCGAGGTCTCGACCAGGGCTTCGAGGTCGGCCCGGGTCCGCTGCTCGTCGCGATGCGCGCGGGCGTTGGCGATGGCTGTGCCGGCCTGCGCCGCGAAGAGCATCAGGACCTCCTGATCCTCGTCCGCGAACTGCGGCGCGCCTTCCTTCTCGGCGAGGAAGAAATGTCCAACGTGCACCTCCCGATGTCTCATCGGCGAGCCCAGAAAGGTACTGGAGCGCATGAGGTCGGCCGAGAAGCCGAGCCTGCGGACGTATGCCGGGAGGTCCGCGAGGCGCACCGGTCCGGGCAAGTCGCGCAGGTGGGCGAACAGCCGGGGCCCGTCGGGCCACTCGGCGAACTGGCGCTTCTCTTCGGGAGTGAAGCCCGACGTGACGAATTCGCGCACCTCGCCCGCCTCGTCCACGGTGGCGATGATCCCGTAGCGGGCGGTGGCCAGCACGCGGGCGGTGTCCACCGCTTCCTGCAGCACGGTCGCGAGGTCGAGGCTGGCGCTGGTGCGCAGGATGGCCGCGCTCAATGCGGCTATGCGCTCGCGGGCCGCCTGGAGTTCGCGGCGCGTGTTGTCGGGTTCGTTCATGCGGGTCGTCACTCCCTTCCTTTTGCCTGCGCTGGAGGCCGGATGGGGCATGCGGCGGCCCCTTCGGGCGCGGCGAGGGCGAGTGTAATGCTCCGGGCGCCCACGATAAACACACGTAAAGCACTCTATAACACACGAAAATACCGTGGAAAGCGGCGTAGGTTTCTGATTTCGCTGGGATGTTCGGCCCTACCTTGGCGCGGGAGGTCGCGGAGGCTCGGCTCGCGACGGGAACGGAACGTGGTTGGTCGCTTTCGCATTGCGTGCATGTTCGCCGCTGGGCTGGTCGCCCAAACGGTCGTCGGCGCCGAGCAACGGGTCGTGATGCTGCCGGTGGAGACCGTGCGGGGGAGAGCGCGGCGTCGGCCGGCAAGTCCGCGACGGAGGCACCGGGCCGGACCTCAACCTCGAGGGCGTTCCTGCACTGGCATGCACCGGCTAGATCCCGGACCTCTACGGCCGCGGCGACCGGTTCTACCCCGAAGGTCAGCCGCTGGCGGGGCGCGGCCGGGGGCGTCGCCGACATCGGCCCCATCCGCTGTTCGGGCCGGGCGGATGGGCGGATCCGGCGATGACAGGGCGGTGGCCGGGTTGGCGCTGGTCCTCGGAGCCAGGCCGCGGATCGCAGAACTGGCCGACGGCGCTGCCGTGACCGTGAGACGCGTCTCGCCCCGGCTCCGGACACCGGGCGGACGATGGTCGGGCGTCGCGCGGCTGGAAAGCCACGGGCGGAACCGGTGGTAGTCGTCGCTCCCTTTCGGACTGGCCCGAAACGTACGGAAAACACACGGAACCCCTTCTGTAGAGCACACAAATCCCACACAAATTGTCGTAGGGTGTTGATTCGGTTCGAGTATTCGGCCCCGGCGGCAATTTGACGGCGTGTGGAGGAGACCCACCAGGATGCAGGGTGAGAGGCGGTGGTCCCCCGAACGGGACCGCCGGAACCGCGGAGCAGGGAGGGGAGCGGTGGATTGCCGTCGCGCCGTGTACCTGCTCGCCGGCGCCCTGATGGCCCAAACGGTCGCTGGCGCGGAGAACGCTGTCCTCACCGTGCCGACCGAGGTGTTCCGGGCGGCGGCGACAGACGGCGATACCGCGCGCTCGGCGGAGCCGCGACCGCCGCTGCTGCCGTCGTTGGTGCACCGGTTGCCTCCGCCGACCCGCACCGAGCTGATGCAGCTGGAAGGCGCCGACGACGCCGTCGACGAGGAGGGGCCCAGGCTACCCGTCCAGCAACTGGGCATCGGCCGCGACGTCGCGCAGCTTGCCGGCGGGGCGCTGGACGCCCCAACGTTGCTCTGGCAGCCCACCGCGGACGGTGGCCAGGCGGCGGCCTTGGCGGTCGCGTCGGAGGGCGCGAAGGCGCTCCGGGTACGCCTCGCCATCGAGGGGGCGCCGCCGGGGCTCGAGGTGCGCGTGTACGACGCGGCGGGCACGGCGGCCACGGTGGTGGCCGTGCCGGCGCATCAACTGTCGGCCGCCGGGGAGGGCTCCGCCGAGCTGTGGACGCCGACTGTACCGGGCGACGCCACGACCGTGGAGTTGTACCTGCCCGCGGGCACCGAGCCGGGCGAACTGAAGGTGTCGATCCCGGTGCTGTCGCATCTCGACGCCGACCTGACGTCCGGGATCACGAGCATCCTCGTCGGGCTCTGCCCGGAGCATACGGACGTGGCCTGCGCGGCCGACGAGATCTCGGACGCCACGCGGCGCGCGGTGGCGAGATACGTGTACACCACCGCCAGCGGCCGCACGGGCGGGTGCACGGGCACCCTGCTCAACGACACTGATGTCGCGACGCGGATTCCCTACTTCCTGACGGCCCAGCACTGCTTGGACAACCAGCACGACGCGTCGTCGATGGAGTTGTACTGGTTCTACGAGCGGGCGAGTTGCGGTGGGCCGGACCCCGAGCGCGTGACGCGGCAGACCGGCGGTGCGACGGTGCTGGCTGGCGTCGGCTACGAGGGGCCGGACACGGGCGTCGACCATCTGCTGTTGCGCCTAAACAGCGACCCGCCCGACGGGGTGGCAATGGCCGGCTGGACGACGGCGAGCTTAGCCGCTGGCGACACGGCCGTCGGCATTCACCATCCCTTTGGCGCCCTGAAGAAGCTTGTCCGGCAGTCCGTGAGCGGCTTCACCGGGCGGTTCTCCAGCAGCGGGAGCTCGCACATCGTCACGCACCCGGACGTCAACATACAGCCGGGCAGCAGCGGCTCGGGGCTCTGGAAACGTATCGACGGCGCTGACTACCTGGTCGGCGTGGCCAGCACGTCGTCGCAGCCCTACGCTTGCTCGGACGTATGGAACCGCTACGGCCGTTTCGACCGATTCTACCCAAGGGTCAGCCGCTGGCTCGGCCCGGCGGCCGATGTCGTCGAGTTATGTTGAGCGCAACATAACTCGACTTATGTGGAGCGGGCGGTTATGTGGAGTCGGGGCCGCCCAACGGCGCCA
>JAPPHP010000254.1 GCA_028821035.1 Gammaproteobacteria bacterium
ATGGCGCGGGTCGAAGTCGAGAGCGAGGTCACCGGCAACGTCTGGAAGGTCGAGGTCGGCGTCGGCGACCGCGTCGAGGAAGGCGATGTCCTGCTGATCCTGGAGTCGATGAAGATGGAGATCCCCATCGAGAGCCCCGCGCCCGGCACGGTCTCCGAACTCCTGGTCCGGGAGGAGGACCAGGTGGAGGAGGACCAGGTGGTGCTGGTGCTGGACGCCTGACAGGCGCCGGAGCCCGGTCAGGCATTCCCCTTCGCACAAGGGTTTCCCCTCCCGTCCTCGCCCGGGGCGCGGCGCCCGTTCCCGGACACCGCCCCGCTTCCCGTCGCGCCCGCCGCAGCACGTAATCGATCTGCGCGTTCACGCTGCGCGATTCGTCCCCGGCCCAGCGATGTAGGGCGGCCAACACCTCGGGGTCCGTGCGCAGCAGGAAGGACTTGCGCGCCATCCGCTCGCTCCCCGACTGCCTACTGGTAGAGCGATCCCGTGTCGAGCACCGGCTGCGTCGCCTTGTCTCCACAGAGCACCACGAGGAGGTTGCTGACCATTTTTTGCCAGATACCAGCCCCCGGTCCCCGCTCCGCGCATCGTCGCTCCCGCGTTTGGCCCGATCCACCGCGTGTGCCACACTTGCGCGCCATTTCATCCGAGGAGGAGCGCCTCGTCCCGCCGCGCGGCGCCGACGAGACCGGTCGAATGCCATGAGCTGGGAGCAGGAAGTCCGCGAGATCGAGCGCCGGCGTCACCTCGCGAAGCAGCAGGGCGGCAAGGAAGGCATCGCCAAGCAGCACGCCCGTGGCCGGCTCACCATCCGGGAACGCATCGACGCCCTCCTCGACCCGGACACCTTCCAGGAACACGGGCGGGCCACCGCGACCCCGGACTACGACGACCAGGACAACCTCACCGGCTACGTGCCCGCGAACTACGTCGTCGGTTTCGGGAAGATCGAGAGCCGGCGCGTCGCGGTCGGGGGCGAGGACTTCACCTTGAAGGGCGGTTCCCCGAACGCGGCGGGACTGCGCAAGAGCGTCTACGCCGAACACCTGGCCGTGCAGTACCGCGTCCCCCTGGTCCGCATGCTCGAAGGTGGCGGCGGCAGCGTGAAGGGAGGCGGGCGGAAGGGCGGCACGGTCGGCGAGCCGGTGTTCAGCGCGCCACGCTTCCGCATCATCGCGGACGCGATGGGCCAGGTCCCCGTCGTGTCGATCGCCGGCGGCGCGGTCGCGGGGTTCCCGGCGGGTCGCCTGGTCGCGTCGCACTTCTCCGTCATGACCCGGCACACGGCACAGATCCTGATCGGGGGACCGGCCCTGGTGGAGCGGGCCCTCGGCGTGCGGCTGTCGAAGGACGAACTCGGAGGCGCCCATGTCCACGCGACGAGCGGCATCGTCGACAACATCGCGGAGGACGAGTACGCCGCCTTCGGCGAGACGCGGCGTTTCCTGAGCTACCTCCCGTCGAGCGTGCACCAGCGGGCGCCGCGGATAGCGTCGAACGACGATCCGGAGCGGATGGAGCAGGACCTGCTCACCGCCGTGCCGCGGGACTCCAACGCCGGCTTCGACATGCGCGAGATCGTGCGCATGATCGTGGACCTCGACTCCTTCTTCGAGCTCGGCGCCACGTACGGGCCGAGCCAGATCGTCGGCCTGGCGCGCCTCGACGGCCAGCCCGTGGGCGTGCTGGCCAACGACTGCAACGTCTACGCGGGGGCGATGACCGCCGAGGCCGGACAGAAGTACCGGCGCTTCGTCGAGATGTGCGATACGTTCCACCTGCCGATCGTCAACTTCGTGGACCAGCCGGGCTTCATGATCGGCCCCGAGGCGGAGCGCAACGGCACCATCCGCTACGGCATGGCCGCGGTCTGCGCCGCCGCCCAGGCTTCCGTGCCCTGGGCCACCATCCAGGTCCACAAGGGCTTCGGCGTAGCCACCGCCGCCCACTACGGACCGGACGCGTACGTCCTCGCATGGCCTTCCGTCGAGAGCGGCGCGCTACCTCTCGAGGGCGGCGTCGCCGTGGCCTTCCACCGGGAGATCGACGGGGCGGAGGACCCGGCCGCCAAGCGCCGGGAACTGGAGGACCGCCTGCGCGCCGCACGCTCGCCGTTCCCCCGCGCCGAGTCGTTCGCCGTGCACGAGTTGATCGACCCGCGGGAGACGCGCCCAGTCCTCTGCCAATGGATCGACTGGATCCAGCCCCTGCTCGACGATCTCAAGGGGCCAACCACGTTTCCGATGCGGCCGTAGCTTCCATGGCGGCCGTCGTCCTCTCGCTGACCTTGTCGTTCATCGCGGCCGTACTCGCATGGTTCGCCATCGGTCCGCGGCTGCGGCTCTCCGAGGACTCGAAACAGAACGAAGTGCTGAACGTCTTCGCCTACGTCGCGCTGGCGTTTCCCGTGGTGTTCGGCATCGTGTTCTTCGTCATCGAGCGGCTCTGATGGGGAAACGCCAACTGCTCGGGATCCGGGGCGTCTACGAAGTGGCCTTGCCCGTGCGGGAGCTGGCGCGCGCCGAGGCGTTCTACCGCGACGTGCTCGGGCTCGAGGTCGGCCTGCGGGACGAGCCTCGCCGCTGGCTGTTCCTGCGCGCCGGCGGACCGGACGGGATGATCGTGCTGCAGGAAGACCCCGAGGGGTGGTCGTCGCTGCACGTGGCCTTCACCGTGACCGACGCCGACCTGGACGCCGCCGTCGCGGCGCTCCGGGAACGCGGCGTCAACGTGGAGGGGCCCGTAACGCACGACTGGATGCCCGCGAGGTCGGCTTACTTCTCCGATCCGGACGGCCACGCGCTGGAGCTTTGCGCGCCGCTCCCGGGTGCCTGATCCACGACCGCGCCGCGCTCTTCGATAAAGCGCGCGCCATCGGCCCGCCCCAACTCGAAGGTCGCCACCACCCGTTCCGGGGATGCGAAGTCCCAGGGCGCCACCGGCACTGGCCTCGACGGGCACACGTAACGTTCGCGGGTACAACGCGGCAGCGTGGCCCGGTAGCGGGAAAGCAGCACGAGCGGCCGCCGGCAATCCGAGACCGCCGACAGTGGCACATGCTCCACCAGGGCGCCGTCGAGGGCCGGGCGACCGCCGAGGCGAGTGACGGGGAAGACCGGGGGCGCAGCGGAGGACTGAAAGATCGTACCGACCAGTTGCTCCCGATCGGAGCATAGCCGCGCCCGGACCACCCTGGTCTCGAAGCCGAGAGACCTGACCCAGTGAAGATAGGGTCGCCGCGTCAGCAGCCTCTCCAACCCGTCGACACCGGCCGCGGCCAACACGCCAAGCCATGCTCCCAGCCAACGCGGTGGATGCGAAACGACGATCCTGAGATCCGGACCGGCACGCAACCGTTGAAATCCGTGCGCGGAAACCGAGTGCAGGAAGGAGTCGCGCGAGATCCGGGGATGCGGGAACACGGGTTCCGATCGCAGGAGGTTGCCGGGCCGCACGTTGCCGGGATTTTCCGCCACCAGTTCGAGGAACTTCGGGAAGAACCGGTTCCAGCCGTCGGCGAGCAGGATCGCGGCGATCGCCGCACCACCGCTGACCGCGCCCACGGCCCGCGGCCGCGGTATGGCCGACCGCGCCGCCTCCCAGAACCCGGCCTGCCAGAAGCAGCGCGCCCCGCCGCCCGAAAAGACCACGCAGTCGATGTCGCCGGACACAGACTTCCTCCCACCCGCATCGTCGTGCTTTTCTCCGCCTTGCCGGGCCGACGGAGTGCTGGCCAAGCTGGCCGAACGCAGCCCGAAGGTCAACCCGTAGGCCGGGGCCGCGCCTACCCGGGGGGATCGCCCCCTTCGCACCCGTGGTACCGGCGATCCGGGCACATCCAGGCAACCAGCGGGACGCCGGTGCGCGCGGACGGTGTCGCGGAGGTCAGTCCGACCGCACCCACGTCGGCGATCCGAACGCGGCAGGCCCGTTCTGCCGACGCGGTCTCGAGCGACACCAGGAGCGATGCACTGCCGCCGGCCCCTACGATCGGCGCGGGGCGGAGCGGCAGCGCAACCGGGTCACCGTCGGCGGCAACGGGAGCATCGGCAAGCAGCTTGTCCCTGGGTCCGAGGCGACCGTCGCCGTCCATGTCCGCGTGGATGCGCGCCCGCAACGCGCCCGCCCCTGCGGCCCCGAGCGTCACGGATTCCACCCGTATGCCACCGTGTGCTCCGGCGCCCACGCGAACTCCCCAGGCGCCGGGACCGGCCTCCGCTGGCACCACCGGCAGCGACGCTATCGTCGCGGTCGTGTCGACCACGGTATCGTCAAGCTGCTCGAGGTACGCCACGAGTTGCGTCCGTTCCGCCGCCGTCAGGTGCGACGTACGGCCATGACGGTCGTCGACGTTGCGGTCGACAATGACTTCCATGAGGGTGGCCGCGGAACCGTCGTGCAGGTATGGCGGCGTCTCCCAGACACCCTTGACCGTCGGTGTATCCAGGGCCCGCAGCGTGTTGGGGGTGAAGTCCCCGGCCGCCACGGACAGCGTCCCGACGTCGTGCATGACGAATGGCAGTCCTCCATCCGGTCGCGGGCCGTCCGTGCGGAGCGAGCTGTCCGTGAACCTCGGGGCCGCGTGGCAGGTAGCGCAAGCGGTGGCGGGCGAGTGAAAGATCGCCTCCCCCGCGAGCGCCGACGTGGTCATGACGCCTCCCGGCCGGCGATGCGGACTCGGATGGACCGTGGTGAACGTCGCCAGGTACGCCGCGAGCGCATCGAGCTCGGGACTGAGCCCCGCGTTGGGCGGCCCGAACACCCAGTTCGCGGCCCTGGCGCGATAGACGGCATCGCTCACGAACCCCCGGCCCTCGAGCGTGTTGCGAAGCAGGATCTCGAAGTCCTGTATCTCGTCCATGTCCGCGCGCCAGTGCAGCGGACCATGCGCGAGCCCCCCTCGCCCGACGAGTGCGATCGTGTTCCGGAAGCCCCCGCCGTGCGCGCCCCGTCCGCTGTAGTCCCACACCCTGCCGTCGGTACCGCCTTCCAGGTGACAGCCTCCGCAACTGACGTAGCCGTCACGCGACATGCGCTGATCCGTGGCGGTGAAGAAGAGCTGTTTGCCGAGGAGCACCTGCGGCGCGAGCACTTCCCGCTCGGCCGTGGGAACGGTCGCGAGCCTTGAGGTCCCGCTTCCGGGAGAGGACACGTCGTACACGGCCACGTCGCGGGTCAGGAAGTTCTGTACGAACAGCCGCCCGGCCCCATCCACCACCACGCCTTGCGGAGCCAGCCCGGTGTCCGGGATGGAGCGCAACAGCCCGCCCGTCTCCACGTCGAGCACGTCCACCGCATTCCCTCCCTGGACGGCCACGAAAGCGTGTCGGCCCGCGGCGTCGAAAGCCACCGCCACGGCCATCGCCCGGTTGTCGAGATCGCGGCGCGCCGAGAGGACCTCGCGGTTGGCGACCAGGTCGATCTGCGAGACGATGGTCCGCGTCGTGGTCTCGAAGGTGAGGACTTCGCCGGTGCGAAGCAGCCCCCTGGCGGTGTTGTCCTTCTT
This sequence comes from Gammaproteobacteria bacterium, assembly GCA_028821035.1. Taxonomy (GTDB): domain Bacteria; phylum Pseudomonadota; class Gammaproteobacteria; order Pseudomonadales; family Azotimanducaceae; genus VXNE01. The sequence continues at coordinate 5,507 of JAPPHP010000254.1, forward strand.
CGAGGGTATCCAGGCGCGTTCGCCGTTCGGCAGGATCGTGATGGACGTGAGATGGTTCGGTACGCCTCTGCCACTGACCGGGCTGTCGGGGCCCGGATCGAACGCGAGGGCGAACCGCCGCACGACTTCGAACGCGCCGGCATCCACCTCGACGACCTCGCCGCGGTCCCGGGGCGAGACGTAGCGGGTCACCAGCACGCGTTGCCCGTCGGCCGTGATCCCGATACCACGTGGCGTCGGGCCGACGTCGACCACCCCCGCCACGGCCCCGCTCGCCGGGTCCAGCCGCAACAGGCGGCCTGACGCCTGCAGGGTGACGTAGGCGAAGTCCCCCGTCGGACTGAACGCAATCCCGAATGGCCGCGAGGCGTACGGCAGCGCAACGGTACGAAGCAGACGTCCCGAGGATTCCAGCACGCTGACGGTAGCGTCGCCCTGATTGACCACCCACACTCCGCCGTCCTTCGCCAGGGCAAGCGTGCGCGGCCGGTCCCCCACCTTCGCCTCGAACAGCCGGACCAGGCGCCGCGTGTCGATTGCGGTCACCGTGTCGTGGTCGGGATTGACCGTCCAGACGCGGTGGCGGGCCTCGTCGAGAACGATCGTGCTCGCATGGGTCGGACGCGCCGGGGATGCGGGATCGGCCCAAGCCTCGAGCGAGACGGACGCGGTCCCGAGGGCCGCGGGAAGCACCCAGACGGTCCACCGTGGCCACCTCCACGAACCGCGGGCGCCACGCAGCCAGGGAACGCGACCGGATCGCCAAACCGTCCGAAGGATACTGCTCAACGGAGGCTCTCCAGCATCGCGCCTGCGCAATCCAATGTTAGCCCCTGCCACGGCGGCCTGCGCTTGACCGGCCGAACGGCCCGTTGATACGTTCTTTACCGGCGTCCGCCAGAGTCTCGCCGTGAGTCTGCAGTACACGATCGCCATCATCGGTGGCGGTGCCTCGGGAGTCGCGCTGGCGGCCAGGATGGTCGAGGCGCTGCCCGTCGGCCCAAGCACCGCCGACCTCTCCGTCGCCCTGTTCGACGCCGGCGGCGCCCGCGGCGGCAACGCCTATGCCGCCGACCTGCCGACCAACCTCATGAACACGACCTGCGGCGCGATCGACCGCGCCTACGGTAGCGCCTTCGGCTTCCTGCGGTGGGCTCGACAGAACCAGGGCAAGTGGCAACCGCACGTGGACCAGGCCAATCTCGAGTCCGGCACCTACCTGCCGCGCCCCGTCGTGGGGACGTACCTCCGCGACCTGCTGCAGCACGCCAGGCAGGAGGGTGCGGAACGTGGCCTCGAACTCCATCTCATCGAGGACGAGGTCGTCGACATCGGCCCGGGCGGCGGACCCGACCCGGGTTACCGACTGTTCACCCGCTCCGGAGCGCGCTACGAGGCCCGCTACGTGTACCTCGCCCTGGGACACCTCCCCGCCCGGAAGACCGAGGAGTATCAACACGACGAGTGCTACCACCACACCGCGTACCCCGTCCGCAACCTGGCGGAGAGGGTCCCGAGCGAGGCAACGGTCGGGGTGATCGGCACCCGTCTCAGCGCGATCGACGTGGCCCTCGGTCTCGCCGCGACCGGACACAAAGGCAAGATCCACTGCCTGTCCCGCGGCGGCCGGCTTCCCGCCGTGCGCGCCGACCAGGGCCGCTACCAGTTCCAGGAACTGGAACGCGAGGACCTCCAGCGGAGGCTTTCGCGACCCAGGGCCAAGCTGCGTCTGTCCGACGTGGCGACGATGCTCGGCAGCGAGATCGAGCACGCCGAGGGCCGGGCCGTCGAACTCGGCGACATCGTGAACGCGTACCGGTCACCCATCGAGTACTACGAGCACGAAATCAGCCTGGCCAAGGGCCGCGCGCGGCCCTGGCAGGCCGTCCTGTATGCAACCAACCGCAACATCGACCTGCTGTGGCATCACCTCGAGGAGGACGACAAGCGGTTACTGATGTCGGAATGGTTGAACGACTGGCTGACCTATCGCGCCTCGATTCCGCGAGAGAACGCGGAGCGCATCCTGCTCCTGATGCGGTCCGGGCAGTTGACGGTTCGGAGTGGGGCCCGCAGTTTCCGCCACGACCCCGGCGCCGGCGCGTTTCGCATCGCCTTCGGCGACGACACGACCCTGGAAGTGGAACACCTCGTGGCCGCGACCGGCTCGGCCAGCCGTATCGAGGATGCCGACAGTGCCCTAGTGCGGAACCTGCTTGCCAGGGGGCTCGTCGTGCCGCACCGGCACGGCGGGATCGACTGCGTCTTCGAGACCGGGAAGGTGATCCCGCGCGAGGGCGCCGCACCGGACGACGGCCGCCTGTTCGCCCTGGGCCCCATCACGAGTGGCGTGTACTTCTTCACGACGGCCCTTGAGATCATCGAGCGCCAGGCGTCCCAACGCTGCAACGACCTCGCGTTCATGCTCGGCGTGGAGTGGCTCGAACGCCCCGAGGCCGAGGCGTGGGTGGACGCCCGCCAGGCGGAGTTCATCCGCGACGGCGACGCCGCCGCGACGCCCCCGGACCCGGGGCCGGACCTTCTCCAACGCCTGGTGGCGAACGACCAGACGGACCTGATCGACTTCGGGCAACTGCGGCTCCTGAACGATCAGATCAGGTCGGAGGACTTCGACGCCAGCCAGGCGCCGTCCCAGGAAGCCGGCGAGGAAGCCGACGGCGCGTCTATCTGAGCTCCGGAAGCCGGTAGCCGGCGGCCTCGAGGTCTGCGCGCACGGTCTTCTTGTCCATCTTGCCGGTGGCGGTCAGCGGGATCGAGTCCACGACGAGCACATCGTCCGGCAGTTGCCACCGCGCGAAGCGCTCAAGGCAGTGCGCGCGCACCTCCTCGATACCCACCGTCGCGCCCTCCTCGAGCACCACCAGGGCGATCGGACGTTCGTCCCACCTGGGATGGGGCTGAGCCACAACGCAGGCCTGGGCAACACCTCGGAGGGCGACGACGTGGTTCTCGAGATCCACCGAGGAGATCCACTCGCCCCCACTGCGCACCAGGTCCTTCGCGCGGTCCGAGAGCACGAGGCACTCCCGCTCGTCGATCCTCCCTACGTCGCCGGTTACCAGCCAGTCGCCGCGAAAGCGGTCGGGCAGGGGATTCCGATAGTACTCGGAGCACACCCAGGGCCCCCGGACCAGGACATCGCCCATCGCCTCGCCGTCGTGGGGCAGGGGCCGGTGCTGGTCGTCGAAGATCCCCACCTCCAGCCCGGGCAGCGCCTGGCCGGCCTTGCCCACCTCCTCCAGGTACGCATCGGGCGCAACCCTCGAGTCTCCTTCGCCTGGACGCATGGTGCGACGCGAAAACGTGGCCAGGGGGCTCGTCTCCGTCATGCCCCACTCCTGGATCATTTCGACACCCAACGCCTCCCAGTACCAGCGCGCCAGGGATCCGGGCACCGCGGAACCGCCGCTGACGATGCGGGACAGACTCGACAGATCGAACCGGTTCGGCCGCTCCAGGCAGACTGTCCGCAACCCTTGCCACACCGTGGGAACGCCGGCGGCCAGGTTGACCCGCTCGTCCGCCAGTAGCCGCCCGAGCCGTTCGGGATCCGTGAAACGATGCGGCATGACCTGCCTGCAGCCGAGCATCAGGGCAGCCCACGGAAGCCCCCAGCCCATCACGTGGAACATCGGAACCACGCCGCAGACCGTGTCGGTGGCCGAGAGGCTCATGGCGTCCGTCAGGCACATGGCGATGGTGTGCAGATACTGCGAGCGGTGTTCGTACTCCACGCCCTTGGGGTGGCCGGTGGTGCCGCTCGTGTAGCACAGGCCGAGCGGCGCGGTCTCTTCGATCAGCGGCCACTCGAAGCCCGTCGGCCATGAAGCGATGAAGTCCTCGTAATCCGTGGCCCCGGGCAGTGCGGTCGACCAGTCCTCGAACCCCTCTTCGGCGGCTACCACAACCGCCTCCACGTTCGGCAGCCGTCCCGCGAGCGGTGCAAGCCGCGGCAGGAGATCGGCATCCACGATCAGCAACCTGCTTTCGGCATGGTTGATGACGTACTCGAGGTCCCGGCTGCCGAGCCGGATGTTCACGTTGTGCAGGACGGCGCCCATCCCCGCAATCGCGCAATAGGCCTCGAGGTGCCGCGCGCCGTTCCACATGAAGACGCCCACGCGGTCGCCAATCCCCACGCCGGCGTCGCGCAAACCGTGGGCGAGTCGATGGGCTCGCGCCAGCGTCTCCCGCAGGCTCTGTCGCCGCGTACCGTAGGCCGTAGCCGTGATGATGTCCGCCTCGGGAGCCAGGGCGGCGCCCCGCTCGATGAGGCGCGACATCAGCAGTGGTGTGCGTTGCATGCCCATGGGGGGTGCGCGCGGCGCGACAGACCTCGCGCAACGAAGGAACCGGATGATCTTATCCCGGCGGCGTTGGCCGTTCCCAGTTCCCACCCGGAGCCGGAGTCGACGCATCGGCGGCGGCCGGTCCACAATATGAAATCACTACCGATACCTACACCATATGGTGAGAGGATTTCATGAACCAGTTCGAGCTGCGCCACCTGAGGACCCTCGTCGCACTGCGTGACACCGGGAGCCTCGTCGAAGCCGCCGAACGCCTGTTTCTCACGCAGTCCGCCCTGTCCCACCAACTGAAGGACCTCGAGACGCGCCTCGGCTGCACCCTGTTCATCCGCAAGACGCGTCCCGTCCGGTTCACCCCTGCCGGGAAGCGGCTGCTCGAGCTTGCCGAGGAGGTCCTGCCCCGGGTACGGGAGGCGTCGACCGACCTGGTCCGCTACGCGGAGGGCATGTCGGGCCGACTGTTCCTGGCGATCGAGTGTCATTCCTGCTTCGAGTGGCTCCTGCCGGCCATCAACGCCTTCCGCGAGGACTGGCCGGAGGTGGAACTGGACATCTCGGGCGGCTTCCACTTCGATCCGCTGCCGGCCCTCGCGCGCGGGGACCTCGACCTCGTCATCACCGCGGACCCCATCCCCGACGCCGCCCTGGCCTACGAGCCGCTCTTCGGCTACGAAGCGCAGCTCGCGCTCGCGGTGGACCATCCCCTGGCGTCCCGGGAGTGGATGGAGCCCCTGGACCTGGCCGGGGAGACACTGATCGTCTATCCGGTCGACCGGTCCCGCATGGACGTGTTCACCAGCTTCCTGGACCCCGCCGGTATCGAGCCGCGCGGCACCCGGACCGCCGAGCTGACCACCATGATGGTGCAGCTCGTCGCGACGGGACGCGGCGTGGCCTGCCTGCCGAACTGGGCGCTCCACGAGTACACCGAACGCAGCTACGTCGTCGCGCGTTCCCTGGGCGAAGACGGCGTCTGGCCCAACTTGTACGCCGCCGTGCGGGCCGACGAACGCGACGTGCACTTCGTGGCGAGCTTCGTACGCACGGCGAAGGCCACCTGTTTCGAGCACCTGGTCGGCATCGTGCCGGCGGATGCCGACGTCGCCGACGCCGCCTCGAGACCCTGACCACTCCGCTTCCGCGTCAAGGCACCAGCACGGTCTCCGCCCACCCCGCCGGTTCGCGCCGGTACTGGCGGCGGTCATGCACGCCTCCGTCGCCGGCCAGGTCCAGCCGCTCGACGGTGACGGGGTCGAGGAAGTACCCGGACGCCGTCTGCGGGGCCACCAATGGGTCGGGCAGGGATACCCGCTCGAGTGCGTCCAGCAACGCCGCCCTGCCATCCACGGTCGAACTCTGCGGATGCCCCGCGTACAGCCAGTCCATCCGCTTCGGGACGTCGGGACGCATCTGCCAGGCGTTGTGCACCACCTCCGGAGGCATGCGTTCCAGCCCGCATTGCAGCCGATACTGCACGGTCACGCTCGGCAGGTAGCTGATCACCGCGACCG
>JAPPHP010000253.1 GCA_028821035.1 Gammaproteobacteria bacterium
TCGTCACCGTCCCGCAGCTCTACGGCGGCACCTACACGCTGTTCGCCCACATGCTGCCGAAGCAGGGCATCGAAGTGCGCTTCGCCGAGGACGACGGCCCGGCGGACCTCGAGAAGCTGGTGGATGGCCGGACCAAGGCCATCTTCTGCGAGAGCATCGGCAATCCGGCCGGCAACATCATCGACCTCGAAGCCGTGGCCGAGATGGCCCATTCGCACGGCGTGGCGACGATCGTGGACAACACCGTGGCGACCCCGGCGTTGCTGAAACCCGTCGATCACGGGTTCGACATCGTCGTGCACTCGATGACGAAATACATGGGCGGCCATGGCAACTCGCTGGGCGGAGTCATCGTGGACGGCGGGAACTTCTCCTGGGCGGACAACGCCGATCGGTACGCGATGTTCACCACCCCGGAGCCGAGCTACCACGGCGTCGTGTACACGGACGCCCTCGGGCCGGCGGCGTACGTCGGGCGCGCCCGGACCGTGCCCCTGCGCAACACGGGCTCCGCGATCTCGCCGTTCAACGCGTTCCTGATCATGCAGGGCCTGGAGACGCTGAATCTGCGCATGGAGCGACACTGCGAGAACGCCCTGGCGGCCGCGCAACACCTGCAGGCACACCCGAAGGTGGAGTGGGTGAGCTACGCCGGACTGCCCGGCGACCGCTACCACGACCTGGCGCAACGCTACATGGGCGGCCGCGCGTCGGGCATCCTGACGTTCGGCGTTCACGGCGGCTTCGACGCGGGCGTGAAGTTCTACGACGCGCTCAAGCTCTTCAAGCGGCTGGTGAACATCGGCGACGCCAAGTCGCTCGCGTGCCATCCGGCATCGACCACGCACCGGCAGCTCAACGAGGCGGAACAGGAGAGCGTGGGCGTGCGCCCGGAGACGATACGCCTCTCCATCGGCATCGAGCACATCGACGACATCGTGGAGGACCTCGACCAGGCGCTGGCAGCGGTCTGATCGGGAGGACAATCTCCTACGAGACGGCGGGCGGAACTCCCACGCCTGCATGCGCTGATGTCCGGTAGGAGCACCGGTCGCCCCCCGTTACGGTGGAGTCATGCGGCAGGACCCCACCTTCAAGGACATCTTCGCCTATCCGTTCATGGTGGAGGAGCTCCTTCGTTGGTTCGTGGGCGACCTCCAAGGCGCCCGCGAGCTGGTCGACGGGCTGGACTTCTCCGGCCTTGCGCGCGTGCAGGAACAGTCGACGACGGGACCGCCGACGGACAAACGCAGCTACGCCAACGACATCGTCTGGCGCGTGCCGTTCCGCGACCGGGCGGAGGCGGACCGTACCTGGCTGCATATCGTCGTGATGATCGAGGTGCAGGGCGACGTGGACTACCTCATGGCCCTGCGCATCCGCAACTACGTCGACAACCACTATCTCGATTTGTGGCGCGGACAGCGCTTCCGTTCGACCGACCGCCTGGCGCCGGTGCTGCCGGTGGTCATCTACACGGGCGCGCAGCCCTGGAGCGCGGCCGTGCGGGTGATCGACCTCGTGACCCCAAAGGAAACCGGCGACGCGCATCCGGATCCCGCCTCGCGCAGAAGCGGCCTGTTCGTCGGCGACGGGTACCTCACGCTTGACACGTTGCGGCTCGCTACGGACGATCTGCGCCACGACAACGCGGCGGCGCTGCTGGCCGGACTGTGCAACCCAACGTTTGAGCGCCTGCCTGCGCAGGCTGCGGCGTTACGCGCCCGGCTGGCCACGCCGGCGTTGCGGCCGCTTCTGGAGGTGGCTCTGCGCTGGGCGGAGCAGACGGCACAACGAACGATCGGATTCGATCTGGGAGTGGACGATATGGCAGAAGTGGACCGGCTGGACGAGTCTGGAGAGCTCGAGGCGTACTTCGCGGAGCGACGGCGCGCCTACCAGGAGCAGTACCGGAAGGAGGGCCTCGAACAAGGTAAAGCACTCGGCATCGCTACGGAGCGGGCCCTGCTGCAGCGCTTGGCGTCTCGCAAGTTCGGCGCCGGCGCCGACGCGCGTCTGGCCCCGCTGCTGGCGGACATCGAAAACACCGACACCCTGGCGACCGTCGGGGAGTGGATCATCGACTGCGACACCTCCGAGGAACTGGTCGCGCGGCTCGCAGCCGGAAGCCACAGCGGCACGACGTAACGCGCCGACGACAACGAAGATCGCCTTCCACCACGCTTCCTCCCAACCTCCGCCTACCGGTGGTCCCCGCACTCGCTTTGGCCCTTGTTCCGTGAGAGTCTGAAAGCTGCCGCGGAAACGCGCAGTCTCGGAGCCGCAACTCGGGTGATGGGGTTGGCCGCGCACGGGGTCCTCGAAGCGTACGTCGCGCGGTGCGCGCGGCGGCTGCGCGGGGTGACGGTTATGCGGCTCGTCGCCATCGCATTCCTCGGGGTGCTTGCCGTTGCGGTCCTGTTCTCGGCAGTCGTGGTCTACTGGGTGCCGGGTTCCGGGTGGGCCGTCGCGGCCCGTGCGCTCCTGTGCATCGTCGCTGTGCTGCCGTTTCTGGCCGCCTGGCGGATGCGGGGAAGGGCCCGCGCCCCGGCCGATCGCATCGAACGCCTGGTACCGCAGTTCGATGGACGTCTCCGCACGTGGGCCGACGCGCGGCGTCGGGGTCCCGAGTCGCGGCTCCTGGCGGTCCTGGCGCAGGAGACGGCGTCCGTCGCCGGGGACCATCGCCCGTCCGCGGTCGTTCCCGCACACGGGTTCATACCGTGGTCGCTGGCGGCCGGCGGCGCCATCGCCGCGCTGGTATGGCTGGTCGTCGCGGCGCCCACCGCGTGGCAGCTCGCCGGACAGCGACTCTTCACGGGTTCACTCTTCGCGGACGGCCAACCCCGCATCGTGGTGCAACCCGGCGACACCGTGGTGCCGCGCGGGTCGGATGTCGTCGTGCGGGCTACGCCCTGGGGCTTCGAACCGGGCGCGATGCGCCTGCATGCCGCGTTCGCGAGCGGCCCAGGCTGGGAGCGAGCCGACATGTCCGCCGCCGGCGAGGACGCATCGGAGTTCGTCCTCGTGGCCGTGACGGAACCGGTCGAGTACTACGTGTCCGCCGGGTCGCTCAACTCCGCCCGTTTCCGGGTGGATGTCGCGGACCTGCCGGCGGTCGAGACCCTGGCCCTAGACGTCACCTGGCCGGAGTGGACCGGCGTGGGCACCAGGCGGCAGGTCGAGGGAGACGTCGCCGGAGTGGAAGGGACCCGTGTCGCGGTCGAGGCGACGGCGGATCTCCCCTTGGCCGGCGCGCACCTGGTCCGCGACGGCGTCGCGCAGCCGATGGAGGTGGAGGGCCACGTCGGCGCGGCGCGTTTCGAGATCGACCGTGCGGGCGCCTGGCATCTCGCGGTGGTCCACGAGGACGCTCTCGTGCGCATCACGGAGGAGTTCGCGATCGACCTTGCGGTGGACACGCCCCCCGAGGTCGAGTTCGCCTTCCCCGGCCGCGACCGTTCCGTCACGTCCATCGAGGAACTGGCCCTGCGCTTTCGAGCCCGCGACGACTTCGGCGTCGAGGGGCTCGCGCTCCACTACTCGGTGAACGGCGGACCTTCCGTCGAGCGCGACCTGATCGCAGGGTCGGGCGTGGAAGTTGAAGGCCGCGAGTTGCTGATGTTCGAGGACCTCTCCACGCCGGAAGGGGAGACAGCGAGGGCGCTGCGGCCCGGCGATGTCGTCTCCTTCTTTGCCGAGGCCCGCGACCGGGAGCAGGCAACGCGCAGCGCGCTCTACTTCGCCGACGTGCGGCCGTTCGACCGGCGCTACCGCGAACGCCAGTCGCAGGGCGGCGGTGGGAGCGGTGGTCAGGGCATCGACATCGCGGCCCGCCAGCGGGACATCGTGAGCGCGACGTGGAACCTCATCCTCGAGCGGGACCAGGGAAAGCGTAGTGGCCAGGAACTCGATGACCGGACGGACGTGCTGGCACTCCTGCAGGACCGGCTCATGGAGCAGATCGATACGTTGATCGCGCGCAGCGAGGGACGGGGGCTGTCGGCGAGCGCCGAGATCGACGTCTTCGTCACGGAACTCGCGAAAGCCCGGGAGTTCATGGCGCCGGCGGCGGAGCGTCTTGGGGAACACGCCCTCGACGAGGCGTTGCCGCTCGAGCAGAAGGCCCTGCAGCACGCGCTGGCCGCCGAGGCGGGTCTGCGCGAGATGAACGTGTCCCTGGCCTCGGAAAGCGGCGGGTCCGGCGGCGGAATGGACCGCTCGCTTTCCGAGTTGATCGACCTGGAGATGGACCCGGAGCGCAACCGTTACGAGGTGCCGCGCACGCCCGGGGGGTCGGATTCGGGAGCCGGCGACGACGCGGAATGGGAGCGTCTGGCGGAACTCGCGCGCCGCCAGGAGGCCATGGCTCGCTCGGGGGCGGACCAGCAGATGCCCGTGTCGCGGTGGCGGCAGGAACGGTTGCGCAGGGAAGTCGAAGAGATGCGGCAACGGCTGGCACAAGCTGGCGGAGGACGCTCGGGACGCATCGACGATGCGATCGAACGTCTCGACCAGGTGCGCGACGCCATCGACGACTCCCTGGAGGGGCGGGGCGATCGGCGGCAACAGGAACGGATCGCGGATGCGCTCAAGGAGGCGGCGGAGCAGCTGCGCGACGCGGGCCGCCAGCGCAACGTCGAAGCCATCGAGGAGGCGCGGCGCGGCGTGGCCGGCCTCGTCCGTACGCAGCAGGGCATCAACGAGCGGCTCCAGACCTTGCAGGACGAGAGCCTGGACGCGGCGCGGCGGGGGACGCGGACTCCCTATTCCGCTGAGGATGCCCTGGACATCGCCACGGACGGCGACCGGAAGCGCCGCATGCAGGAGGAGTTCGGCGAGATCGTGCGCCGGCTCGAGGCGTTGCGGCCGTCCCTGCCGGAACGGGAGGGCGCATCGCTCGAGCGTGCGCTCGACGACGTGTCGGACGCGCGCCTGGTCGAGCGCATGGCCGCGGCGGCCGAGGTGTTCGACCGTGGCCGGCCGCTCTTCCTGATCGGGCAGGAAGAGTATGTCGAGGAGGCGTTGGCGCGTTTCGGCGACCGCCTCGGGCGGGTGGCGGCGCGCGCGGCGGCGCGCGCCGGCGGGGCGCCCACGGAACCCGGGCTTGCGCGGGCCCAGGGCCTGCGGCGCGACCTCGAGCGCGCGGCGGTCGGCGAAGACGCCGCGGCGATGGAACGGGTCGCGCGCGCCGTGACGGTCATGGAACTGGAAGTGCTCGACGCGGACGATGCGCCGGACCTGTCGCCGGACCGTGCACGGTACCGTGCGCTCGGTACGTCCGGCGCGAACACGGAACGCCTGTACCGGATGACCCTCGACCGCCTGGACCGCCTCGAGGTTACCTTCGCGCGGTCGGGCGCGACCGGCATCCGCGCGGAGGAACCGCGCGACGACGCCTACGACTCCGAGGAGGTCGCGCGCTACTTCCGGCAGTTGAGCTGCGGCGACGCCTGCGACTGACCGGCGGCGCGAGCGGTCCGGCCGGGGGGCGGGCTACACTGGCGACTTCCACGCAGCGGAGTTCGTCATGGAGTTCTGGACCGCGACCGTATCCGCACCGACCCGGAGCGCCGACTTCGCGCGGCGGGCGGAGGCCGCCGGCTGGGACGGCATGCTGGTCGTGGACTCGCAGAACCTGTCGGGCGACCCGTACATCTGCCTGGCGCTCGCGGCGGAAGCGACGGAGACCCTCGGGCTCGCCACGTCCGTGACGAACCCGGTGACCCGTCACGCGGCGGTCACCGCCTCGTCCGCGCTGTCCGTGCAGCGCCTCTCGCACGGGCGCATGGTGGTCGGCATCGGGCGCGGCGACAGCGCCCTCGCGCACCTCGGCCGGGCACCGGCGCGGCTCGGCTGGTTCGAGCGCTACGTGGCGCACTTGCAGGCGTACCTGGAGGGCCGTGAGATCGCCTTCGAGGACGTGGACATCCCGGAGAACGCCGCGGGTCCGACCGAGGTGCTCGGCCTCGCCGGCGAGCCGGAGACGAGTTCCATCCGCTGGATCGGTGACGGACCCAAGGTCCCGGTCGAGGTGGTCGCCACGGGCCCGCGGGTCATCGGGATCGCCGCGCGGCACGCGGACCGGGTACTGCTTGCCCTCGGCGCCGAGCCAAAGCGGATCGCGTGGGGGATCGAGACGGCGCGCCAGGCGGCGGCAGAAGCCGGGCGCGACCCGGACGCCCTGCGGTTCGGCGCCTACGTCAACGTCGTCTGCCACGACGACCCGGCGGTGGGCCGGGAACTCGGGCGGGCGACCACCGGCCTCTTCGCCCGCTTTTCGGTGATGTACGGAGAGATCTCGGGCCCCGCCGACGCGGAGCAGGCCGAGGTGTTCCACAACCTCCACGACCTGTATGACATGAACGCCCATGGCCAGGCTGGGGGTCGGCAGACGACGGCGCTCACCGAGGACTTCATCGACGGTTACGCGATCGTGGGAGGCCCTGACCATTGCGCCTCACGGCTGGGCGACCTCGTGGATCTCGGGATCGAGAAGTTCCTCGTCATGGGCCCCAACTTCGCGGCGCCGGCCACCGATGCCCGGGCCGCCGCGGCCCGCTTCGCGGAGGATGTGCTGCCGCGCCTGCGCGGCGTTTGACTCGAGGAGAACCCGCCATGGAGTTCTGGACACCGACCTTCGCCACCCCCACCCTGAGCGCCGATTTCGCGCGCCGCGCGGAGGCCGTCGGCTGGGACGGCATGCTCGTCGTCGACTCGCAGAACCTGTGGGGCGATCCGTACGTGTGCCTTGCGCTCGCGGGCGCGGCCACGGAGCGGCTGGGACTCGCGACATCCGTGACGAACCCGGTCACCCGCTACCCCGCGGCGACGGCGTCTTCCGCCCTGTCCCTGCAGAGTTCCTCGGGGGGCCGCATGGTGCTCGGCATCGGCCGCGGCGACAGCGCGCTCGCACACCTCGGCCGCGCCCCGGCGCGCCTCGGCTGGTTCGAGCGCTATCTCGCGCAACTGCAGGACTACCTGCGCGGCGTGCCGGTGTCCTTCGACGAACTCGAGATCCCGGATCGCGCCGCGCCGCCCGCGTCCACGCTTGGGCTGGCCGGCGAGCCGGAGTCCAGCGCGATCCGCTGGCTCGACGACGGTCCGAAGGTGCCCGTGGAGGTGGCCGCGACGGGCCGGAGGGTAATCGGCATCGCCGCGCGGCATGCCGACCGCATCCTGTTCGCCCTCGGGGCGGACCCGAAGCGCGTCTCCTGGGGTATCGAGACGGCGCGCGACGCGGCGGAGGCGGCCGGACGCGATCCGGACACGCTGCGCTACGGGGCGTTCGTCAACCTCGTCTGCCATGACGACGTGGCGATGGCGCGGAACCTGAACCGCCCGGGGACCAGCGTCTTCGCCCGCTTTTCGGGCATGTACGACGAGATCGCCGGGCCGGCCGACGAAGGGCAGGCGGCGGTGTTTCGCGACCTCCACGACCACTACGACATGAACTACCACGCGAAGATGGACGGTCCCCAGACCAGGGTGCTGACCGAGGCGTTCATCGACGGCTACGGGATCGTCGGCGGACCCGACCACTGCGTGGCGCGGCTCGAGGAACTGGTCGAACTCGGGATCGAGAAGTTCGCGGTGATGGGGCCGAACTTCTCGGCGGCCATTCCGGAGGGACGGGAGGCGGCGGCGCGGTTCACGGAGGAGGTCATTCCGCGGCTGCGCGGTTGACGCGCACCGGGACGATGCGCCGGCGCGTTAGGGGAATGGGAGCCGCATGCGTATCATGCCGCGCTTTCGTCGACCCCTCTGGAAGTTCCGGTGTTCAAGTTCTTCTATCCGCGCATCTGGCCCATCGCCTTTCTCGCGTTCGGACTGCTCGCAGCGAGCGGGACGCACGTGAGCTTCGAACTCGCGGGCCTGCGGATCAGCTCCCACAACCTGATGTGGTTCATGATGGCGCTCGCCCACGCGGACGTGTTCTGGCGGGGGCGTAACGGCGTGCCCCAGCCCCAGCACCACTGACTGCTACGAGCCCGTCCCCCGCCGTTCAGGGGGGCAACTCCAGCAACTCCGCGTTGCCGCCGGTCGCGGCCGTGTTGACCGTGACCACCCGCTCCACCGCGAAACGCGGCAGGTAGTGCGGCCCGCCGGCCTTGGGGCCGGTGCCGCTCATGCCCTCGCCCCCGAACGGCTGCGTGCCCACTACCGCGCCCACCATGTCCCGGTTCACGTACAGGTTGCCGACGCGGGACAGCTCGGCCACCTGCTCGGCGCGGCGGTCTATGCGGCTTTGCAGGCCGAGCGTCAGTCCGAAACCCGAAGCGCGGATCGCGGCGAGGGCCTGGCGCCAGTCGGATGCCGGGAAGCGCACGACGTGGAGCACGGGGCCGAAGTGCTCTTCGGTGAGGTCGGCGATGCCGTCGATCTCGAGGATCCGGGGCGCGACGAACGTGCCGGCGGCGCAAGGGGACCCGAGCGCGCAGACATGCAGGCAGCGCGCCGCCAGGTCCGCGGCGTGGCCTTCGAGCGCGTCACGGGCCTCGGGGTCGATGACCGGGCCCACGTCCGTGGCGAGGTCCCAGGGGTCGCCGATCCGGAGCGTGTCCATCGCCCCGGCGAGCATGTCGAGCAGGCGATCCGCGATGTCGTCCTGCAGGTAGAGCACCCGAAGCGCCGAACAGCGCTGCCCGGCCGAGAGGAAGGCGGAGCGCACGATGTCGTCCACCGCTTGTTCGATGAGCGCCGTCGAGTCGACGAGCATCGCGTTCTGGCCGCCGGTCTCGGCGATGAGGGGCACGATGGGTCCGTCGCGGGCGGCGAGCGTGCGGTGTATCGCCTGCGCTGTCTGCGTCGACCCGGTGAAGGCGACGCCGGCGACACGGCGGTCCTCGACCATGGCCTGACCGACCTCCGGCCCGGATCCGCAGAGGACATGCAGGACATCCTGCGGGATGCCGGCTGCGTGCAGCAGTGCGACGGCCCGGCCGGCGATGAGCGGCGTCTGCTCGGCGGGCTTGGCCGCGACGGCGTTGCCGGCGGCCAGGGCGGCCGCGACCTGGCCCGTGAAGATCGCGAGGGGGAAGTTCCATGGGGCGATGCACGCGAAGACGCCGCGTCCGTGCAGGCGCAGCGCGTTGCTCTCCCCGGTCGGTCCGGGCAGGGGCGTTCCGGCTTCGAACCTCTTGCGGGCCTCGGCGGCGTAGTAGCGGCAGAAGTCCACCGCCTCGCGGATCTCGACGAGCGCGTCGGCGACGGTCTTGCCGGCCTCGCGCACAAGGAGCGCCGCGAGTTCCGCGCGATGACGTTCGTAGAGGCGGGCGGCCTCCTCGAGCATCGCGGCGCGCTCCGCAGCGGGTGTGGCGTCCCAACCGGGCTGGGCTGCCACCGCGGTTTCGAGCGCCTGGTCGATCTCGGCCGGCGTCGCCCACCATGCTGCGCCGACGGTATCGTCGCGGTTGGCGGGATTGGTTACGGGGTCGCCTTCGTCCCCCCAGCGGGCAGTGCGAAAAGGCTCCATCGCGCCAAGCAGCTCGGTCGCTTCGCCGGGATGGTCGAGGTCCACGCCCGCCGAGTTCTCGCGCGCCGCGCCGTACAGGGCGCGGGGCCGGGGGATGTGGGGGTGCGGAGCCTGGTCGAAATGGGTCACGTCCGCGACCGGGTCCCGCACGACTTCGTTCAGGCTGACCTCGGCGTCGAGGAAGCGGTTGACGAAGGAGGAGTTGGCGCCGTTCTCGAGGAGGCGCCGCACGAGGTAGGGCAGGAGATCCTCGTGTTCGCCGACCGGGGCATAGACGCGCACCGGAGGCAGGTCGCTCGCCTGCCGCCGCGCCTCGTCGTACAGCAGTTCGCCCATTCCGTGCAGGCGCTGCAGCTCGCAGTCGACGCCCCGCGCGACTTCGAGCACGGTGGCGAGGGTGTGGGCGTTGTGGGTGGCGAACTGGGGAAAAAGGGCGTCGGGCGCGCGCGCGAGGCGCGTCGCGCAGGCGATGTAGGAGAGGTCCGTGGACGCCTTGCGGGTGAAGACGGGATAGTCCTCGAAGCCGCCCACCTGCGCGCGCTTGATCTCGGTGTCCCAGTAGGCGCCCTTGACCAGGCGCACCATGATGCGGCGCGAGGTGGCGCGGGCGAGTTCGGCCAGCCAGTCGAGGATCGCCGACGCGCGCCTCGAGTACGCCTGCACCACGATCCCGAGCCCTTCCCAGCCCCGCAGCCGATCGTGGCGGGCGATGCGTTCGAAGACGTCGAGGGTCAGCTCGACCCGGGCGGCTTCCTCCGCGTCGATGGTGAGATGGACGTTCGCCTCGGCCGCGCCCGTCGCGAGCTCAACGATCCGCGGCGTGAGTTCCCGCAGCACCTCGGCGTGGCGGGCCTGGCGGAACGCGGGGTGCAGGGCGGAGAGTTTGACCGAGATGCCGGACGCGGTCCGTGGGGTCGCGGCGCGCCCGGCGCCGGCAACGGCCGCGAGCGCGTGTCGATACCGTTCGTGGTACCGCTCGGCGTCCGCGGCGGTGCGGGCGCCCTCGCCCAGCATGTCGAACGAGGCGAGGGTGTCGCGTTCCCGCCGCAGCGCTTCCTCGATGTTCCGGCCCACGATGAAGCCGCGGCCCAGGATGCGCATGGCCCGGGCGACGCCCGCGCGCACGGCGCCCTCGCCGAGACGGCCGGCGAGCCCGGCGAACCAGCCCTCGGCGTCTCGGGTGACGTGCTCGGAGAGCGTGAGCACGTTGCCGGTGAGGATGAGCGCCCAGGTGGAGGCGTTGACGAAGAGCGAGTCCGAGGCGCCCGCGTGTTCGGTCCAGTTGCCGTGGGCGAGCTTGTCGGCGATGAGTTCGTCCGCCGTGCGCGCGTCCGGTACGCGCAGCAGGGACTCGGCGAGGCACATCAGGGCGATGCCTTCCTCGTTCGACAGCCCGAACTCCTGCAGGAAGGAGTCGAGCAGGGAGCGGTCGCCGCGGCGCGCCCGGCACGCCTGCACCAGGTCACGCGCCTGCGTCATCACCCGCTGGCGCTGGCCCACGGACAGCTCGACCGTGCCGAGCAGCGCCCGGACGGCGCGCGTCTCGTCGAGATAGGTGGAGGCTCGGACGGCCTCCCGCCGTTCGGCGAGCCTCCGTCCGTGGGCACTGCCCGCCGGCATGGGCCCTACCCCGCGTTCCCTGCTTGCGAGGGGCGGGCCCCTGACGCGGGCCGCCCTCGCGCTCCCCGGCTGAGGGCTCCTGCGGCGTTGCGTCCCGCGGTGCGCCCGAAGACGGCGCCGGAGGTCAGTCCCGTGCCGCCCGGATAGTTGAAGTAGAAGAGCCCGCCGACGAGTTCGCCGGCGC